>JBKJOC010000246.1:0-11570 GCA_046595725.1 Candidatus Eiseniibacteriota bacterium | reverse complement strand
AAAGTCGGGCAGGACAGCGCGGAGCGTTTCGGACCGGCCCTCGACGGTCGTCCACGACTCCAGCGCTGCCTGCCTCGCTTGGACCCCTGCGGGACAGTGACCCTCGACCAGCACAAGCGCGAATGCGCCATCGAGCACGGTCTTGAGCCCCGCATACATTGCCTTGAGCGCGCGCCCCTCGTCCAAGCGCCCGGCCGAGCCCGGCCAGGCAAGAAGCAGCTCCGCGCCCCGATTCTCGAGGAGAACGAGCGCCTCTTCAGGCGGCACGTCACTCTCCTTGAGGGCGGGAAATCCCGCCGTCAGATCCGCCGGTCCCACCAGCACCCGGCCCTTCATCCGATATTCAAGCGTCCCCGGCCGCGGCCCTTGCCGTCCCAGGTCCGCCGGGGCGTACACCCCGAGGTCGAACCCCCCCAGGCCGCCCCGCGCTTCCATCCGGCGCGTGACGCCGGCCCTGATGGCGTCCGCCACCCCGGCCGCGCGGTCCCGCGCCCTCTCCCCGGGCAGCACCACCGCGAGGTCCAGGTCCGAGAGCACCGCCTTACCCCCCGCGCCCCGCCACACCGTCCCTTCACCGCGCGCCAGGCTTCCGCCCAGGATCAGTCCCCGAATCGGCCCCGCGGCTTCCTCGACCCGGGCCCGCGTTTCGAGGGCGGCCTCACCGACGATCCCTGAGAGCAGCGCGTGATCGTCGTCCCGCGCGGCCAGTCGCCCGTCATTCATCGGCTCCCACCCTTTCCGCGAGGCCCCCCCAACGCAAACGTCCGCGATCCCGGGAGCGGCCTGAGCGTGCAGGCCTGCCGGGAAGCGGACGATGAGTGCCGGCATGCGCCGGTGCGGGGGTCGGGGGACGCGACCGGACGGCTGTTCCCGCCCGGCGTGCGCCACGCCTCGTCAGATCCGCCGATAGATGAACTCCGGGATGTCGAGTCGACGCCGATTGAGCACCGCTCCCAGGACCGGGACTCCGGCCTTGGTGAAGCGCTCCATCGCGCGCTGGACGATGCCGCGCTTGGTGCGCGCGGCCTGGATCACGATCACGGTGGTGTCGACCGTGCTGCCGACGATCGTCGTCTCGGGCGCCTCGATCACCGGCGCCCCGTCGACGATCACCCAGTGATAGCGCCGCCCGACCTGCGACCAGAACTCCCGCAGCGCCTCGGGCGCGAACACCTGCGCCTGGTCGCCCGTCGCCTCGGTCGCGGTCAGCACGTGCAGGTTCGGCCGCTCGACCGCCTGCAGGTAACGCTCGGTCTCGGCGACCGCATCGGCGTCGATGAGCTCGCGCAGCCCGGGGTTCTCGGCCAGCCCGAAGAACAGCGCGAGTCCGGGGCGCCGCACGTTCGCGTCCACCACGAGCACGTTCTGCGTCGCGTCCTGCGCCAGCACGCGGGCAAAGTTCGCGGCCACCGTCGTCGTGCCCTCGCCGGCCACCGCCGCCGCGAATTGGACCACGCGCGTCGTGCGGCCCGGCAGCGCCGACTCGATGGTGTGGCGCAGCCCGGCAAGCTCTCTGTGGAACTCTGCGGGAATTCCCGGCAGGGCTTCGCCTGCGGGCGCCTCGGGCGCGTAGGGCGCCTGGGGCGTCGCCTCGAAATCGGGTTCGACGATCTGCGGCTCGTGATACGCCGGACGCTCGTAACGGCGCGGCTCGAGCTGCCGTACGGTCGCGAACGGCGATCCGGCCGGCGGCACCGGAAGCGGAGGTGCCTCGGGGCGGGCTCCGCCTTCGATCTTGGTCAGTGCTTCACGGATGCGACTCATCGCCACTCCACGGTGCAGGGTCTCGAGGTGTCCATCAGGCGCGTCGCCTCTTCTGATCGTTCAGCGTCGCCAGCACCGGCAGGTCGAGGGCGTCCTCGGTCTCGCGCGGGTTCTTGAGCGTCGAATCCATCCCGTCGAGGAAGAACGCCAGCCCCAGCCCGACAATCAGGCTGAAGATCGGCGCCAGCGCCAGGCGCACGTAGTCGCGCTGGTTCTTCGGGTACGGCTTGCTCGCCGGGGTCAACAGGGCGACCGTCCAGTCGGGCGAGGTCGCCTTGGCGATCTTCGCCGCGGCGGAGGAGCGCGAGAGTTCCGCGTAGTCCTTCTGCAGCGCGTCGATCCGGGTGGCGAACTCGAGCAGGCGCGCGGCGCGGCCCGGATAGGTCGCGAGGCGGCCCTGTCCCTCGTGCAGCGAGCGCTGGATCTCGCGACGAGTCGCTTCCTGGATCGAGACGTCGGCCTGCGCCACCTTGATCCGGTTGTCGACCTCGTTCGAGAGCAGGCGCGACAGGTTGTCGACCTGGGCCCGCTGCTGCGTGAGCTCGCTGCTGGTCGGGACGTAGATCGACTCCATCGACTTGAGCCGAACCTGCGCCTCGGCGAGCTGCCGCTTGAGCTCGAGGATCGAAACGTCCGGGCCCCCGATGCCATTGCCGGCGCTGAAGGGCAGGTCCTCGGCCGAGGTCGAACCCGCCAGGAGCGACCGCATCGAACTGAGCGAAGCCCGCTTGCGCGCCAGTTCCTGGTCGATCTTCGCCAGTTCGAGATTCTGCGTCCGGACGAAGTCGGCGTCCTGGACCCCTTGAACGCCGAGATCGACGGTCTGGGTCTCGCGCATGTAGCGCTCGCGGCGCTGCGTCCAGTCGTCAAGCTCGGCGCTGACGCGCGCCAGTTCGGTGTCGAAGAATTCCTTCGGGAACTGGAGCGTGTAGGCGGTCTTCCGGTAGTCCGAGTAGGCCTGGATCAAGGCGTCGGTGACTTCCTGCGCTGCGGCGGGGTCGCGGCTCTGGTAGGACATCGCCAGCACGTTGGATTCGCCGATGACCTTGGAGTCGACGCGCATCGGGTCGATGCGCAGGCGGGGCAGGCCCCTGGCCTTACGATCGCGATCGATGTCGACCTGCGCGCGCTTGACGATCTCCCCCGACTTGACGACCTCGACCTCGGAGGCGAGTTCCTCCTCCCAGGTGAGGGTCCGCAATGAGCTCTGCAGCAGGTTGTCCTTCACGCCACGCTTGACGATGACCTTGCCGGTCGACTCGTAGTAGAGCGGCTCGGTCAGGCTGATCGCGATGACCGTCAGGGTGGTCACGAGGAACACCGACGCGATGATCCAGCGCCGGCGGAACAGGACCGCCAGGAAATCCCGGGCCCCGCCGTGGCCGGCGCGCGCCGTCCCTGTCTCGTTCGGGTTCAAGGCTGAACCCGCGGGTCTTTCGGGAAGAGCCGGTCGATGTGGAACGCCTGCCAGCCGTAGATGTAGCCCTGGGGGACAGCGAGCATCTTGGTGATGTGCTGATCGACGAAGCGATTCACGCTCGCGATCGTGCTCTTGGGCACGTACACGATGTCGAACCGGCGCACGTAGGGATCCTGGCCCGCCAGGCCGTGCTTGATGGCTTGGCTGGACTGGACCTTGCGCGCCACCAGGCTGCTCGGGCCGGTCCGCCGCATCAAGATCACACTGCCGAGCGAAGCCAGTTCGGTCGTGCCACCCGCGCGCGCGATCGCCTGCAGCACGGTCGCATTGGGCATCAGCTCGTACGAGCCGGGCGCGCGCACCTCGCCCATGACGTGGACGAAGTTGCCTGCCAGCTTCGACACGCCGATCGTGATCCGCGGCTCGCGGAACACGTTTGCGTACTGGATCATGAGGATGCTGTCGAGGTCGCTCGTGGTGTAGCCGGCGGCGCGCACGTCGCCGACCGGGTTGAGCGTGATCATGCCGTCGGGGCGCACCAGGACGTTCTCGGCCTTGAGCTGCTTGCCATCGAGGCTGACGCCGAAGTCGACCGTGAGCAGGTCCCCGGGCGCGACGCGATACGGGAGGTCGTCGATCGAGTAGGCCAGGGACTCGGCCGCAGCCGGTTCGCGCGGCAGGTCGGCGACCGGAACCTTGATGCGCTTGGCCTCGGCCGATCGGGGGGTGAACAACGCCCCGAGTGCGACGGCGAGCGCAAGCAACGCGAGCGCCAGCAGGATCGGCGAGACCGTGCGTGCCACCGCGGCGATTGCGCGCGGACGGAAATCCAGGGGTTGCTTCATACGCTCGACCGACCTCCACCTCGTGCGGACGTCCGGGTCCGGGATGACCGGATGGACCGGTCGCTCCGGGCGACCTCCACCCAAAACAAAAAAACCCATGAGTCGGGGCGCGTGTGGGCGCCTTGACCCAAGGGTCGGGCAGGAATGCCCAGGGCGCCTCACCGCAACGACCCACCAACGTTCCTCGCGCGGGGCGCGGGGGGCGTTGTCCAAACGGGGTTCAAGTCTGGCTCAAATCGAGTTCACGACTTCGCCAAACCTCGATGCGATCGCAAGGTGCGCCTGGATGTCCTCCGAAAGATCACTCGATGCCGGGACTGTCCCGACCGACGAACGATACGTCGATCGTCCAGCCCGCGTCAAGGAATTTGCCGCGCCAGTTGCGAGTTGCAACGAGGCGACCCCCTGGATCGGCTCCCACCGAACCCACTCGGATCCAATGCAACCGACATGCCAGAACGTTAGGCGAGCCGGGCGAGGACCGCCTGGGCCAGGAGAGGAATGAGGATTTCGTGATGGCCGGTGAGCGCCAGTCCCAGCCCACCCGCACCCTGGGTCGGTCGCTCGAGGACGTTGACGCGCGGTCGGTAGTGCTGGATCTGGTCGAGGTTGACCGTGGTCAGCCCCTCGAGCGAGGCACCCAGGTTGACCGCCGCGGTGAGGGCTTTGAGGAACACCTCGGGCAGGATCACGGCCGAGCCCAGGTTGAGTACGGTCGCGCCCCGCGCCTCGGCCAGCGTGTGGACGAAGATGCGGAAGTCGCGCAGCGAGGTTTCCCCCAGCGCCGCGCCGTCGGCGGCGGCGTGGGCGTGGATCGTATCGGTGCCGAGCGCGACGTGCACCGTCACCGGGATGCCGGCGCTGTAGCCCGCGGCCAGCAGGCTGTGGCGCGCGTGCGGCGCGTCGGCCTCAGTCAGCGCGCGGCCAAGCGCCTCGCCCAGCCCCTCGCCGCGCGTCCGCCCCTCGCCGGCGGCCTGGTGGAAGAACGCGGGCGTCTCCCGGACCATGCCGAACGCGCCGCTCGCCAGGTTGGCCTCGACATCCTCGCTGGTCTTGCCGAAAAGCGCGACCTCGAGGTCATGGATCGCGCCCGCGCCGTGGAGCGCGACGTGGCGCACGATGCCGCGCTCGATCAGCGGGACCAGCGACGGCGTGACGCCGACCTTGATCACGTGAGCGCCCAGCATGAGCACGACCGGGCGGCCCGCCCGATGCGAGTTCACGACCGCGTCGACGATTCCGCGCAAGGCGCGCGCTGCCAGGACATCGGGTAGGCCCTCGATGAACGCCGCCGCGGCTCTGGGATCGCGCGGCGGCTGCGCGAACTGCTCGACCGTGACGCGCGCGGCCCGGTCGTGCACGGAGTGGAGCGTCAAGCGCGAGAGGTCGGCTTCGGGATGGCGGGACATGGAGCTCAAAGGCTGCCTGAGGGCAGCGCGGCCTGCGGCACCGCCCGGGCGGCGCGCGTCGGCTTGCCGGGGCGGATCTCCTGCAGCACGGCGTCGATCGAGCCGACGGGGATCTTGCTCTTGAGCAGCACCGGGATCCGGCGCGCGTCATCCGTGACCCAGATCGTCATCTGGCCCGAGTTCTTGAAGATGCTGCCCGCCGTCATGACGGGCTCGATCACGATGCAGGCAAAGCGGCCGGCCGGCACCTCGATGGTCTCCTTTCTGTGCACCTTGACGACGATGTCCGCCGTGGTCTCGTCCGAGTGGTGCGTGATCACGACATCCCTGCCGACCTCGAGCGGGACGTGCCGCAGGTAGTAGAACGCGGCCAGGCCGTCCTTTGCCCAGGCGCCGGTGTCATAGACCTTGCCGCCGGCGTAGCGCGCCTTGCCGGCCGCCGGATCGTAGACCGCGTCGTAGTCCTTCTTGAAGCCGCCTTCGCGTACGTGCTTCCGGTAGCGGTGGGAGTAGAGGCCCTCGCGGTCGATCAGGGAGTCGATGCGGTCGCGGACCTTGTAGATGCGGGACATGAAATCGTTGGATTCGGCGCGCGAGATCAGGTGGTAGCACGAGCGGCCGTGATAGGTCTCCATCGGGCCGACTTCGAGCCAGGCGCTGCCGGCCTTGAGCACGCCATACTCGATCGAGAACCGCAGCGACTCGCCCGGACCGAACGGCAGGCCGCGTTCCTGTCCCGCCTGGGAGTTGATCGCAGGCGGAGGGAGCGCGCCCACGGCGGAACCGGGCACGGCAACGAGGAGCGCGAGCAGCGCGCCGAGGCGACGGAACTTCGGGAGCAAAGGACCTCCTTTAATGCGGCGCGAACCGCGCGCGGACGCGGGTTCAGGCCCGAACAGCCCCATGGACCGAAGTCCCGGGCCCCCCTACAATAGGGGGCGATCGCTTCCGGCCGCAATCGTTCCCGCGCGGCCGCGCACCCCCTCTGTCCTACACCGCCCGGAGGTTCCATGCTTCGCGCTTCGGATCGATTGAACAACGTTGCGCCCTACGCACTTGCAAAGGTTTTTGCGAATCGCGATGCCAAGATCGCGCAGGGCGTGGACGTCATCGACCTCGGCGTGGGCAATCCGGACATGCGGCCCTCCCCCAGGGTCGTCGACGCGCTCAAGGCGGCGCTCGATGACAAAGCCAAGCCGAACCACCGCTATCCCTCCTTCGGCGGCCTGCCGGAGTTCCGGCGCTCGATCGCGAACTGGTACATGGCGCGCTTCGGCGTCAGCCTCGATCCCGAGACCGAGGTGCTGCCGCTGATCGGATCGAAGGAAGGAATCGCGAAGTTCTTCTTCGCCCACTTGAACCCGGGCGATCCCATCCTCCTGACCACGCCCTGCTACCCGGCCTACGTCGGCATCGCCGCGCTCACCCAGGCCGACGTGTACAACGTGCCGCTGACGGTCGAGCACGCGTTCCGGCCGGACCTGGCCGCGATCCCGAACGAGGTCGCCGACCGCTCGCACCTGATCACCATCAACTTTCCGGGCAATCCCACGGGCGGCACCGAGACGCCCGAGTTCTACGAGCAGCTCAACGCCTGGGCCACGAAGCACGACACCTTCGTGGTGTCGGACATCGCCTACTGCGATCTCTCGCTCGAGCCCGACTACCGCTCGCGCTCGTTCCTCGAGTTCGACACCAAAAAGGCGCGCACCGTCGAGTACCACTCGTTCTCGAAGAGCTACTCCATGCAGGGCTGGCGGATCGGCTTCGTGGTGGGGAACGCGGACGCGATCGGGCGCCTGGCGAAGATCAAGGCCAACATGGATTTCGGCGTCTTCACCGCGATCCAGCGCGCGGCCATGGCGGCGCTCGACGGTCCGCAGGACTACTGCGCCGAGGTCGCCCAGGTCTATCGCAAGCGCCGCGACATGTTCCTCGAGGGCGTCAAGGGGCTCGGCTTCGACCTGCCGGCACCCAAGGCGGGCATGTACATCTGGCTGCCGATCCCGAAGGGCTACGCCAACTCGATCGACTTCACGGCCGACCTGCTCGAGAAGACGGGCGTCGTGGTGTCGCCGGGCTCGGGCTTCGGAACCTCGGGCGAGGGCTACGTGCGGGTTGCGCTGTGCGACACCGACGAGCGGATCATGCTCGCCGTCAAGCGCATGTCCGAGGCCGGCATCAGCGCGGAGATGGCGAAGGCCTAGCTTCGGCCGCGACACGCAGCCTGGCGACCCGGATGCGCGCCACGCGCCCGGCATCGGTCCAGGCAAAGAAGAGCTCCCCACCCGAGCCCACGACCTGCGGGAATCCGCTCGAACGGGCAGCCGACGTCCGCGCGATCGTGATCGGTGCCGCAAGCTCGCCTTGCGGGCCGATCCTGCGTCCCAGGATCCGGACCTTCGCATCGTCCGCCTCGATCCAGGTCGCGAAATGACCGCCGTCGGGGAGCAGCGCCACCCCGACTCGGCCCAGGGGATTTCCGGAGTCGAGGCGGACGGGAGGACCAAAGGTTCGCCCTCCGTCGCGCGAGAATTTCGTCAGCACGCGCGAAGTCTCGGCGGCGGCGGTGAACCACGCAATGGCGACGCGACTCCCGGAAGCGTCCAGGGCCGGACCGTTGACGGGGCAGCCCTTGATCAACCATCCGTCTTCATTCAACGCGGTGGGGCCGCTCCATCCCGCATCCGTTCGCCGCACCAGCGCGATGTCCCGGATCTCGCCGACCGAGCGATCGCGATAGGCGACTACGAGTCCCGACGCGCTGATGCCGGCTGCCGTGGCGCAGCAATCGCACGTGCGCGGGTCGAGCTCCGTCTCATCGCGCATGGTTCCGTCACGGTCGACCACCGCCGTTCGGAGGGTCATGTCCGCTCCCGGCTCCGCCTCGGCGTCATGGCCGGCGAAGTGCCTGCCATCGAGCCAGACCGCGCGCGCATTGCCCGAGTCGGAGACCAGCGACACGAAACCATGCTCCGTCGGAGTGCCATCCCTGTGGGGCACGATCGGCTTCCCCCAGGTCCGGCCATCATCTTCCGAAAAACCCAGGCGAACCTCGTAGGCGTACGTCTCCCCGGCCGTCCGCCACAGCCAGTGCGACACCCAGCGATTCCCCGCGAGCCAACGGACGCTCGGGAAATCCGCCCAGTTGACGAAGAACGAATCCCCCTCGGCAATCGTTGTCGGCCGGGACCAGCGCTGCCCACTCCACAGGGACCAGCGCAGGCGGTGTCCGCCGCCGGAGCGGGGCTCGAGCCAACTCATGGCCACCGTTCCAGGGGGACCCGGGCTCAAGCGCGGCTCGCCGCTGCCCGGCAGCGCCGGCGATGAAAGGGTTTGCAGGGCCGACCCCCTGGATTCACCGGCGAGCAGCAGGGTGGTGGCACAGAGCAGGAACAGGCCGCCCAGTTTCTGGGTCCTCAAGCGGAGTGCGTTGCCGATGACCGAGACCGAGCTGAAGCTCATCGCGGCCGCCGCGATCATCGGGCTCAACAGCAGCCCGAACGCCGGATAGAGGGCTCCCGCCGCGATGGGCACGCCCGCCACGTTGTAGAGGAATGCGAAGAACAGGTTCTGCCGAATGTTCCTGATCGTGGCGCGGCTGAGCTGACGGGCGCGCACGATCCCGGTGAGGTCGCCCTTGACGAGCGTGACACCCGCGCTCTCCATGGCGATGTCCGTCCCGGAACCCATGGCAATCCCGACCTGCGCCTGCGCCAGGGCGGGCGCGTCATTGACGCCATCGCCGGCCATCGCGACGATCTTGCCCTTGGCCTGGAGCTGCTTGACCACCTCCGCCTTTTGATCCGGCAGGACGCCGGCGATGACCTCGTCAACGCCAAGGCTGTGGGCCACCGCCCGGGCGGTTCGCTCGTTGTCGCCGGTCACCATGATCAGGTGCATGCCTTCAGCCTGCAATTGCCGCACCGCCTCCGCCGTGGTGGGCTTGATCGGATCCTCGACCGCGATCAGCCCCGCGAGGCTCCCATCCACGACCGCATACATCACGGTATGTCCCTGAAGCCGCATCTCGTCGGCCTGCGTCTCGAGGCCGCTCGGCGCAATCTTCAGTTCCTCGAGCAGCGCGGCATTTCCGAGGGCGACCGTACTGGTGCCGATCCTCCCGGTGACCCCTTTGCCTGTTTTCGAGGAAAACTCCGAAGTGTTCTCGAGCGTCAACTTGCGTTCCGTGGCCGCCGCTACGATCGCCGCCGCGAGCGGATGCTCGCTGCCGCGTTCAAGGCTGGCGATCCGCTGGAGCAACGTGTTCTCGTCCAAGGTGCCGGTCGGGACGATCCGTGAGAGGCGCGGCTTTCCAAGCGTGAGCGTCCCGGTCTTGTCGACGATGAGCGTGTCCACGCTCCTCAAGACTTCGATCGCCTCGGCATCCTTGAACAGCACGCCCATCGTGGCCCCCCGCCCGACCGCCACCATGATCGACATGGGCGTTGCCAGGCCCAGGGCGCACGGGCACGCGATGATCAGCACCGCGACCGCGTTGATCAGGGCATAGGCCAACCTCGGCTGCGGCCCAATGGTGGCCCACACGATGAAGGTGACGATCGCGATCCCGATGACCGCGGGCACGAAGTACCCGGACACCTGGTCGGCCAGCTTCTGGATCGGCGCGCGGCTGCGCTGGGCCTGCGCGACCATCTGGACGATCCGGGAGAGCAGCGTCTCGGTGCCGACACGCTCGGCCTCAATGATCAGGGCGCCCGTGCCGTTGATTGAGCCCCCGACGACCGGTTCCCCCGGCTGCTTCTCTGCGGGGATCGGCTCGCCGCTCATCATCGATTCGTCGACCGAGCTCTGGCCCTCGAGCACGCGGCCGTCGACCGGGACCTTTTCTCCCGGCCGAACGCGGAGGCGATCGCCGACGATCACCTGGTCGAGCGGAACGTCCTCATCCGAGCCGTCCTGCTTGATCCGGCGCGCGGTCTTCGGCGCCAACTCGAGCAGGCTTCGGATCGCCGCATTGGTGCTGCTGCGGGCGCGAAGCTCGAGCACCTGTCCCAGGAGGACGAGGGTGATGATGATCGCGGCGGCTTCGAAGTAGGTCGCGACGCGGCCGTTGCCGTGCCGGAACTCGGGCGGAAAGAGCGAAGGAGCGAGGGTGGCAAGCAGGCTGAAGCCGAACGCCATCCCCACTCCGATGGCGATCAGGGTGAACATGTTGAGACTCTTGTGGACGAGCGATTCCCAGCCGCGGACGAAGAAGGGCCATCCGCACCAGAGCACCACCGGAGTCGCGAGCGCGAGCTCGATCAAGCTCGTCGCGCGCGGCGAGAGGAACCCCTCGAGCGGTCGACCCGGCAGCAAGTCGCTCATGGCGATGGCCACCAGGGGAAGGCTCAACGCGGCCCCGATCCACAGTCGTCGGGTCATGCTGGTCAGTTCGGGATTGTCCTCATCCGCCAGGGTCACCGTGCGGGGCTCGAGCGCCATGCCGCAGATCGGGCAGCTCCCGGGGCCTTCGCGCACGATCTCCGGGTGCATCGGACAGGTCCATTCCGTCCGACTGGCCGCCGCTTTCGGGGCCAGCGGCTCGAGCGCCATCCCGCACTTGGGACAACTGCCCGGTCCGTTCTTCCGCACCTCCGGATGCATGGGGCAGGTGTGAACGTCCGAAGACTTGTCGCGTGCGGGTGCGGATGGCTCCTTCAGGACCAGCGGGATGGCGGCCTTCTGCAGATAGCGTTCGGGATCCGCCTCGAACTTCTTCAGGCAGCCGGTGCCGCAGAAGTGATACTGAACCTCGCGATGCGTCGTCGTGCCGGCGGCCCGCGAAGGCGCAATCCGCATGTTGCAGACGGGATCGGTGACCAGGGTTTCGTTGTCGGATGTGGAGGGCACGTCCATGGATCAAGCCCTGTCCGGGCTCGGGTCCGGGACGACCGGGATCGCGGGTACCTGTAAATAGCGATCGGGTTCCACCTCGAACTTCTCAAGGCAGCTGGGGCTACAGAAGTAGTACTGCACGCCGCCATGAATCGTCGTGCCGGCGGCACGCGAGGGCCCGATCCGCATCTTGCAAACGGGGTCGGTGACCTCGGTGGGGTTGTCGGATGTGGAGTGCTCGTTCATGGATCCCTCCTCGGTGACTGGTGCACGATTGCTGCCCCGGCGCGA
>JBKJOC010000126.1:0-3864 GCA_046595725.1 Candidatus Eiseniibacteriota bacterium | reverse complement strand
GCGCCTCGCCGCGCAGAGCCTGACGCCGTCCGAGATCGTGATGGCCGAGCACCAGAGCCAGGCCGCGGCCAGCGCGACGGTGCGCAACATCATCACCAGCATGCGCCTGATTTCGGCCTTCGACTGGCCCGAGTTCTTCGAGCGTGTGAGCCTGGTCGACGCGGCGATGCGCGCCCGCAGCGACTTCGGCTCCATGGACTTCAAGTCGCGCGACTCCTACCGGCACGCGATCGAGATCCTGTCCCGCGACGCCCGGCTGACCGAGCTCGAGATCGCCCAGCGCGCGCTCGACCGCTCGGCGCGCGCCCGGGCCGAGGGTGATGATCCGGAGCGCCGGGGCGATGCCGGATACTGGCTGATCGGCGCGGGGCGCGAGCCCTTCGAGCGCGATCTCGGCGCCCGTCCAACCCCGCGCGAAATCGCTCTGCGCCTCTACAAGAAGGGCTCGCTCCTCGGCTATGTCGGGTCGATCGGCCTGGGCACCGCGGTCGTGCTGATTCCGCTCCTGGTCGACGCCGAGCGCGACGGCGCCGGGATGCTGACGCTGCTCGCGATCGGGCTCCTGGCCGCGTTCCCCGCCTCGGGCCTGGCGATCGCGCTCGTCAACCGGTCGATCACCCATGTCCTGGGACCTCGAACCCTGCCCCGCCTCGAGCTACGCGACGGCGTGCCCGAGTCCCTGCGCACCCTGGTCGCGGTGCCCACGCTCCTGACCTCGGTCGGCGGCGTCGCCGAGCAGATCGAGCGGATCGAGGTCCACTACCTCTCGAACTCCGAGGGCGACCTGCGCTTCGCGCTCCTCTCCGACTGGATGGACGCCACGGAGGAGGCCGGCCTCGCGAGCGACCTCGACCTGCTGGCGGCCGCGCGCGGCGGCATCGCACGCCTCAATCGCCGCTATGGTGCCGCGCCGGGCGGCGGCGAGCGCTTCCTCCTGTTCCATCGCCGGCGCGTCTGGAGCGACAGCGAGCAGCGCTTCATGGGCTGGGAGCGCAAGCGCGGCAAGCTGCACGAGCTCAATCGCTACCTGCGCGGCGCGTCCGACACGACCTTTGAGGGCGACCCGGCACACCCCATGCCCGACGTCCCCTCAGTCCGCTACGTGATCACGCTCGACTCGGACACGAAGCTGCCGCGCGGCGCCGCGCGCAAGCTGGTGGGTACGATGGCGCATCCGCTCAACCGTCCGCGCTACGACGCGCGCGCCCAGCGCGTGGTCGAGGGCTACGCGATCGCGCAGCCCCGAATCACGCCCTCGCTGCCGATGGACCGCGGGCGCACGTTGTTCCAGTGGGTCTTCTCGGGGCCGTGCGGGATCGACCCCTACGCGATGGCGGTGTCGGACGTCTACCAGGACCTGTTCGATGAAGGCACGTTCACGGGCAAGGGCATCTACGACGTCGACTGCTTCGAGCAGGCGCTCGCAGACAAGGTGCCCGAGGCCTCGATGCTGTCGCACGACCTGTTCGAGGGCATCTTTGCGCGCGCGGCCCTGACCACCGACGTCGAGCTGGTCGAGGACTTCCCGGATCATTTCGAGTCGGACGCTGCGCGGCAGCATCGCTGGGCACGCGGCGACTGGCAGCTGCTGCCCTGGCTCTTCGGGATCGGCGGGCGAAAGCGCGCGGCGCGGCCTGCGCCCGTGACACCGCTCGGCCGCTGGAAGATGTTCGACAACCTGCGCCGGAGCCTGATCCCGCCCGCGAGCTTCCTCACGTTACTCCTGGCCTGGACCGTCCCGTCGCTCTCCCCTCCCCTGTGGACGATCTTCGTCCTCACGGCGCTCGGCTTTCCATCGCTCATGCCGTTCCTCTATGGCCTCGATCCGCGGGCGACGAGCATCTCGTGGCGCAGCCACTTCAGCGCGGTCCTGGCCGACCTGTGGGTCGGCGTGTGCCGTTTCGTGCTCGACGTCGCGTTCCTTGCCTACGACGCCTGGCTCAAGTTGGACGCAATGGCGCGCACTCTGACCCGGCTCTTCGTAACCCACCGCCACCTGCTCGAGTGGGTCACCGCGGCGCAGTCGTCCTACAGCGGCAAGTACGACATCGCGCAAGCCTACCGCCGGATGGCCGGCGGCGTGGTCCTGGCGGCGGCGGCATTGCTGGTCATGCTGCTGGCGCGGCCGTCCGCGCTGGCGATCGCGGCGCCATTCCTCGTGCTGTGGGCGGCGGCGCCGGCGCTTGCGATCACGATCAGCCGCCCCTCCGCGGCGCCGAAGGATCGCGTCCTATCCGACCGCGAGCGGCGCTACCTGCGCCGGGTCGCGCGCCGAACCTGGCGGTTCTTCGAGGAGTTCGTGACCGCGGAGCAGAACTTTTTGCCGCCGGACAACTTCCAGGAGGATCCGGTGCCGGTCGTGGCGCACCGCACGTCACCGACCAACCTGGGGCTGTACCTGCTGTCGATCCTGACGGCGCGAGATTTCGGCTGGATCTCGACGCTCGAAGCGGTGGAGCGGTTCGAGGCGACACTCGCCAGCATGGCCCGGCTCGAGCGCCACCGCGGACACTTCTTCAACTGGTACGACACCGCGAACCTGTGCGCGCTCGAGCCGCGCTACGTCTCGACCGTCGACAGCGGCAACCTGGCGGGCCACCTCATGACGCTGGCAAACGGTTGCCGCGACCTGCTGCGCTTCCCGGGCAGCGGCACGCTGGCGTTCGAGGGTGCGCAGGACGTGCTCGCGCTCCTGCGCGAGGCCGCCCAACCGGCGGACGGCGCGGTCCAGAAACTCTCCGCCCACGGCCTCGCGCTCGAACAGGCGATGACGACCCTCGCGGGCACGCTGACGGAGCCGGGCGCGCTCGAGGAGAGCCGCTTCGTCGCCCTGCGTGCCGACCTGCTGGCCGTGTCGCGGCATGCGACCGCGCTCGCCGACGAGCGCCTCGACCCGGCCGACTCCGAGTTGCGCGCCTGGGCCCGCGCGCTCGAGGCCTGCCTCCACAGTCACGCGCGGGGCGAGTCCGAGGGCAACTCCGCGCGGCTCGCAGTGCGGCTCGCGGCGATCGTGCGCATCGCGGACACGACCGCGCGCTCGATGGACTTCACCTTCCTCTACGACAACACGCGCAAGCTGTTCTCGATCGGCTACCGTCCGGCGGACCACTGCCTCGACAGCGGCTACTACGACCTGCTGGCGTCGGAGGCGCGGCTCACCAGCTTCATCGCGATCGCCAAGGGCGACGTGCCGGTCGAGCACTGGTTCCGGCTGGGCCGTCCCCTGACGCCCGTGGGACGCGGCTCGGCGCTGATTTCCTGGTCGGGATCGATGTTCGAGTACCTCATGCCCGAGCTGGTGCTGCGCACCCCGCGCGAGAGCCTCCTGCGCCAGACCTGCGAGCGCGCCGTCAGGCGGCAGATGAGCTACGGCGATGAACGCAGCGTGCCCTGGGGCATATCCGAGTCAGCGTACAACGTGCGCGACCGCGCGCTGACGTATCAATACTCGGCGTTCGGCGTGCCCGGCCTGCGACTGCAGCGCGGCGCCTCGGACGACATTGTGATCGCGCCCTACGCCTCGGCGCTCGCTGTCATGACCCTGCCCGGTGAGGCCATCAAGAACCTCAAGCGACTCGCCCTGGTGGGCGCGCGCGGCACCTACGGTTTCTACGAATCGGTCGACTACACCGCGATGCGCGTGCCGCCGGGGCAGGACTACGCCGTCATCCGCGCCTTCTTCGCGCATCATCAGGGCATGTCGCTGGTCGCGTTCGGCAACGCGCTCCACGGCGGCGTGATGCGCAATCGCTTCCATGCCGACCCCATCGTCCAGGCCACCGAGCTCCTCCTCCAGGAGCGCACCCCGAGCGACGTCATGGTGGCGCGTCCGCACGTCGATGATGTCGCCGCGGCCTGGGAGGT
>JBKJOC010000021.1:0-5198 GCA_046595725.1 Candidatus Eiseniibacteriota bacterium | reverse complement strand
CCTGATCAGCCTGTGGTTCTTCGGCACCTGGCTCCTGCGCGAGCCGGTGCGCGTGCGGCCGATGTTCGTGCTCGGACTCGTCCTGATCGTGGTCGCGATCCAGCTGCTCCTGATGGGGCTGCTGGGCGAGATGATCGCCGCCGGTCGCCCCAAGACCGACTGGCCGGTGCGCTTCACCGCAAATCTCGACGACGACAAGGGCGGGGGGGGATGACGGTCTTCGTGCTGGCCGGGGGGCTCGGGACGCGCATCGCGGGGCTCTACCCGGGCCTGCCCAAGGCGCTCGTCCCGGTCGCCGGCCGCCCCTTCATCGATCACGTGCTCGAGAGCCTCGCAAACAGGGGCCTCTACGACGTCGTCCTGTGCGCGGGCCACCACGCGGGGCCGCTCGCCGAGCACGTGGGCGACGGCGCGCGCTTCGGCGTCGCGGCGCGGGTCGTGGTCGAGGACGCGCCGCTTGGCACCGCGGGCGCGCTGGCGTTCGCGCGGCGCGCCGTCGGGCATGGCGAGGAGACGTTCCTCGCGCTCAACGGCGATACCTGGGCCGAGTTCGAGACCGTGCCCCTGCTCGCGCTTCACGAACGGCTGGCAGCCGACGCGACCCTCGCCTGCTACCGGGCGGAGGAGGCAAGGGCGCGGGGCACGGTCGAGCCGGGCGAGGACGGCCGGTTGCGCGCGTTCCGAGAGAAGGCGGAGCACGGCCCGGGGTGGGTCTCAGGCGGCGTCTACGCGCTCGAGCCGCGGGCGCTCCACGGCGTGGCCGCGGGGGCGATGGCGAACCTCGAGACCGACGTGTTTCCCGCGCTGCTGGCGGCCGGGCGGACGCTCGGCGCGTGGCGCGCCCCCGGCCGCTTCTGGGACATGGGCACGCCAGGAGGCCGCGGCGACGCCGAGGCCATGCTCGGCCGCGCGAACGGGGCCTCCTCGTGAACCATCTCGTGCGCAGCCGCGCCCCGCTCAGGCTTTCGTTCTGCGGCGGCGGCACCGACGTCTCGCCTTATCCCGAGGACAAGGGCGGAGTCGTGCTCTCGACCACGATCGACAAGTACGCCTACGCCTCGCTCGAGCCGCGGCGCGACTCGCGCTTCGCGATTCACTCGCTGGATTACGACTTCGTCGCCAAGTACCCGCACGCGCGCAAGATCGCGCTCGACGGCAACCTCGACCTGATCAAGGGCGTGGTCAAGGCGTTCCACCCGAAGAAGGGGGCCGACCTCTACGTTCACTCGGACGCACCGCCGGGCTCGGGCCTGGGCTCGTCCTCGACCATGGCGGTGGCGGTCGTCTCGGCGCTCAGGACATGGCTCTCGAAGAAGCTCTCGTCCTACGAAGTGGCCGAACTCGCCTACCGCATCGAGCGCCTCGACCTCGGGATCGCGGGAGGCCGGCAGGACCACTACGCCGCCACCTTCGGCGGCTTCAACTTCATCGAGTTCCACGCCGACTCGACCGTGGTCAATCCGCTGCGCATCGCGCCCGACACCGTGCGCGAGCTGGAGTACCGGATGGTGCTGGCCTACCTGCGGCAGACGCGCTCGAGCGCGAACATCATCGAGCGCCAGCGCGCCAGCTACCAGGCGGGCAAGCGCGAGGTCGTGCGCGCGCTCGATGCCCTGAAGGCTCTGACCTACGAGATGAAGCGGCTGCTCCTGCTCGGCAGGATCGACGACTTCGGCGACCTGCTGCACGAGGCCTGGCTCTCGAAAAAGCACCTCGACCAGGGCATCTCGACCGAGCCCGTCGACGCACTCTACGAGCGCGCGCGCAAGGCCGGCGCGATCGGCGGCAAGATGCCCGGCGCGGGCGGCGGCGGATATTTCGTCTTCCTGTGCCGCGCCCATGCGCGGGCGAAGGTCGCACAGGCGCTCGAGGGGGCCGGCGCGCAGCTGGTCCCGTTCGCCTTCACGCAGGACGGAGTCACCACCTGGGGCGCGGATCGGCCGAGCGCCCGCGGGCGCAAGGGCTAGGCGCGTGCGGATCGGGCTGCTCGGCCCCGCGTATCCGTTGCGCGGCGGCATCAGCCAGTATCTTGCGCTGCTCGCCGGCGAGCTCGCGCGCGAGCACGAGGTGCACTACCTGTCGCTGATCCGGCAATATCCGTCGTTCCTGTTCCCGGGCCAGAGCCAGGTCGATCCCTCGGAGTCGCCGCTCAGGGTGCCGAACGAACGCGTGCTCGATCCCATGAACCCGCTGACGTGGGTGCGGGCCGGCGTGCGCGCGCAGGAGCTCAGGCTCGATGTGCTGGTCTACAAGTGGTGGATCCCTTACTTCGGGATGTCGTACGCGCCGGTCCTTGCGGGCGCGAGGAAGGGTGGAGCCGTCACGCTCATGATCGCCGACAACCTGGTACCGCACGAACAGCGGCCGCTCGATCACTTCCTGACGCGGCTCGTCACCGACCGCACGGACGGCGTGCTCGTGATGTCGCAATCGGTCGAGGACGATGTCAGGCGGCTCCTGCCTCGCATGCCCGTCCTGCGCGTGCCGCACCCGGTGTACGCCCAGTATGGCGCCGGTGGCAGAGACCGCGCGTCCGCGCGCGGGCGCACGGGACTCGAGGGCGACGTGCTGCTCTTCTTCGGATTCGTGCGGCGATACAAGGGACTCGAGATCCTGATCGAGGCGATGCCGCGCGTGCTGGCGAAACGGCAGGTCACGCTGGTCGTGGCGGGGGAGTTCTACCAGCCGGTCGAGCCGATCAAGGCGCGCATCCGGGCGCTCGGGCTGGAGGATCGGATTCGGCTGCACGACCGCTACGTTCCCGACGAGGAGGTGGGCGACCTCGTGGCCGCCGCCGATTGCGTCGTGCTGCCCTACCGCTCGGCAACCCAGAGCGGCGTCGTGCTGGTGGCGTATGCGGGCGGATGCCCCGTGATCTCGACCGCGGTCGGCGGCCTTCCCGAGGTGGTCGAGGAAGGCGTGACCGGCTTCCTTGTGCCGCCGGAGGATCCGGCCAGGCTGGCTGATGCGATCCTCGAGTTCTTCGATCGCGGCGGACGACCCGCGTTCGAGGCGGCGGTCGTGAAGAAGGCCCTTGAGTATTCGTGGGGCCGGGTGAAGCTCGGGATCACCGACCTTTCGGCCCGCGTGCGATCCAGCCGCCATCCGCGAGCGCGCGCGTGAACCCGGGCTCGCGCGCTCTGTCCGCAGGCGTCGTGGCGCGCCGGATCGGCGTGGCGCTGACGCTGATCTATCTGGCCACGGCGGGCGGGCGCATCACCGCCAGCGACGAATACACGATGTACCGGCTCACCGAGTCGCTGGTCACGCGCGGCGCGGTCTCAGTCGAAGCCGGCAATGCCGAGCGTGGCCCGGGTGGCCGGCTTTATCCCAAGGCCGGGATCGGCCAGGCGGTCGCGGCGGCGCCGTTCTATGCCGCGGGCCGGGTGGCGGCGATTCCGTTCCGGGACGCGAAGAAGGAACTGGTGACGCGCGCGGTGACCTCGCTGCTCAATGCGTTCGTCGGCGGGCTCCTGGGCGCGATCCTGTTCCTGCTCTTTCTCGAGGTCGGCGCCACGCCGCGCGCCGCGATCTACTGGACGGCCGCAACCTGCCTTGCCACCCCGCTGTGGGTCTACGCCAAGAGCTTCCTGACCGAGCCGCTGCTCGCGCTCGGCCTGGTCGCCGGCCTCTATGGGGCGCTACGCTTCCGCGAGGGCGGCGCGCCACGCCATGCCCTGCTGGTCGGCCTGGCGTGGGGGGGCACGGTGCTCGTCAAGTACGCGATGGCGCCGGCGGTCCTCCTGCTGGCCCTGCCCTTCCTGCCTTCGCTCAAGCGCGCGCGCGCCGCGCTGCCGGGCTTGTTCGCCGTGCTCCTGTGCGTGCTGCTGGCACTCCTCTACAACGCAGCCCGCACGGGATCGCCGCTGGGCACCGGCTACGGGCGCCAGGCCACGGCCGCCGCGTTCTCGACGCCGCTGTTCGTCGGCCTCTACGGTTTGCTGCTCTCGAGCGGCAAGGGAATCGTGTGGTATGCGCCGCTGGTCGTGCTCGTGCCGGCCGCGATCCCGGCCGCGGTGCGGCGGCTGGGGGCGCCGGCGTGGGGGATTGTGGCCGCGCTCGCCGCCATGCTGCTGGTCTATGCCAGCTTCGAGCACTGGGCCGGCGACGGCGCATGGGGTCCGCGCTACCTGGTGCCGCTCGTGCCTCTGGCGCTCGTGCTCGTGGCGGCGGCGCACGCGCACGAACCCTGGGGCGGGCGGCTGCGCGACGGCGTCGCGGGAGTGCTCGCACTGGTCGGGCTGCTGGTCACGCTCGGCGGCGTCGGCATCTATTTCGGCGCGCAGATGCGGGAGGCGGGCGACTACCCGTACACGCGCGCGCTCGACGACCCCTCGTTCATGGCGGAGAGCCACTTCAACCCGTGGCGGATGCCGATCGCCGCGCACTGGCGCATGCTCGAGCGCAATGCGGCGCTGTTCGTCCAGGGGAAGGGCCCGCGGCTGACGCCGCTCGAGACGAACGGGCCGTCGAGTGACCTGCCCGCACCCGCGACCAGGGCGCGGGGGATCTCGAGCGTCGAGGGCGAGCGGCTCGCGGTGCCGGATTCCGAGGTCTCAGGCCTGACGCGCGCGCTCGATTTCTGGTGGGCGTACGCGGTCGCGGCCGGCATCCCGCGCCTGCCGGTCCTGGGGGCGGCGCTCGTGCTGCTGCTCCTTGCGGCGCAGCAGGCGGCGCGCGCGTGGGCGGGGGTCAGGCGGCTCGAGGTCCAGCCGCTCCCGCAAGCGCCGGACACGTGGATGGCCTGACATGGCGCGCGAGGTCTGGACGGTCGTGCTCAACTGGAACGGCAAGGCCGATACCGCAGCGTGCCTCGAGTCGCTGCGCGCGATCGTCGTCCCTCCAGACGTCGCCTGGACGCGCCTCGTGGTCGACAACGGCTCGAGCGACGGGAGCATGAACGAATTGCCGGCGCGCTTCCCCGAGGTGCGCTTCCACGCGACCGGCGAGAACCTGCGCTGGGCGGGCGGCAACAACGTGGGGCTCGAGCTGGCGCGCAACGCGGGGGCCGACGGCGTGCTGCTGCTCAACAACGACACGGTGCTCGAGCCCGAGGCGCTGTCCCGCCTGATCGAGGCCGTCCTTTCGCATCCCGAAGGGGGCCTGTTCGGTCCGACCATCCTGTCGTGGGACGGGCGGCGGATCTGGTCGGCGGGCGGCGACCTCTGGCCGGCGCTCGGCTGGGGCGCGCATCGCGG
>JBKJOC010000515.1:0-2790 GCA_046595725.1 Candidatus Eiseniibacteriota bacterium | reverse complement strand
TGCTCACGACGACACGCCCCGGGAACGCCCGCTAGACTCCCTGCGCCCAACCGCGCGGACCATCGGCCGCTTCCCACGGGGAGCGGCCGATTTTCTTTTGCGCGCGGCGCCATGCCGCAGGGGACGCAACTACCATGAGCCTGTCTCATCCGGGTCTGACCGACCTCGGCTTCAGCGAGTTCTTCGCTTCGCAGTTCGAGTCGCATCACATGCAGGAGCGCATTCCCGCCCGCGTCGCGCGCGGGGATCGCGAGCTTTATCACGTGTTGACCGACGCCGACGCCGCCCCCGTGCGCGCCGAGGTGAGCGGTCGCCTGCGCCACGAGGCGCTGGAGGCGGCGGACTACCCCGCCGTCGGGGACTGGGTGGCGATCACGCCGCCCGAAGGCGGCACCACGCTCATCCAGGCCGTGCTCCCGCGCGCGACGTCGTTCACTCGCAAGGCCCCGGGCCGAGAGACGATCGAGCAGGTGGTCGCGGCGAATGTCGACACCGTCTTCCTGGTGGCCGGCCTCGACCACGACTTCAACCTGCGCCGGATGGAGCGCTACCTGGTGTCCGCACGCGAGAGCGGCGCCGAGCCGGTGCTCGTGCTCAACAAGGCCGACGTGCTGCTGGCGGCCGACCCGGGCTCGTTCGCCGTCCGGCTGGCCGAGACCGAGGAGATCGCAGGCGGCGCGCCCGTGCACGCGCTGAGCGCCCAGACGGGCGAGGGGCTGGCTCCGCTTCAGGCGTACTTGGGGCGCGGGCGCACGATCGCGCTGCTCGGGATGTCGGGCGTGGGCAAGTCGACGCTGGTCAACGCGCTGCTCGGCGAGGAACGCCAGGCGATCGCGCCCGTGCGTGACCAGGACCAGCGCGGCCGCCACACCACGACACACCGCGAACTCGTGCGCATGAGGGAGGGCGCGTGGCTTCTCGACACGCCCGGGATGCGCGTCCTCGCGCTCTGGGGCGGGGAGGAGGGCGTGACCGCGGCGTTCGGCGACGTCGAGTCGTATGCGGCGCGATGCCGCTTCGGCGACTGCCGGCACGCGGGCGAGCCGGGCTGCGCCGTCGGGGCTGCGCTTGCGAGCGGTGAGTTGACGGAAGGGCGTTACGCCTCGTGGCAGAAGCTTGAGCGCGAGGCGCGCGCATTCGCGGCGCGCCACGACAAGCGCCTGCAGTCCGTGGAGCGCGCGCGCTGGAAGGCGATCACCAGGTCGGTGCGCGATCGCCCGCCGAAAGGGGCACGGTAAGCCTAAGGCAGCACGCGATCGATTTCGTCGATCACGGCCATCAAGTCACGCGCCGCCTGCCGTGCCCTCGCTCCGGTCCGGGTCGAGTCGTAGACCCCGTGGCCGGCGAGGGCAAGCTTCAAGGCCAGGGGCGCGCGGTTGGTCGACCTCAGGTGCTGGTTGAGGAGGTCGATCGACCGCGTCAGCTCGGTCGGAAGATCGGCGCGCTGCCCCGTGGAACGCAGCAGGGCCACGAGGGCTCCGAGGTGGACCAGCCGGACACGATCGGCCAGCGTGGGCTGCGTGCCGCATCCGCGCCACGAAGCCAGGGACGCTTCGATCGCAAGGCGCGCGGCTTCCGTCGTCCGCCGCATGCTGGTCGCCTTCCCCATCATGGTCACGATCCGGTCCACGTTGGCGGGCGACTTCTGCACCGAGCGGTGCTCGTGCCACCACGAGGACGCGCGCGTCACGGCGGGCGCCTGCGCGGCGGGCTTGTTGTCGACCGCGGCCATGACGACCGGCGTCAGGCGCTGCTGAAACTCCGCCCCATCGGACCTGCAATCCGCGGCGGTCGAACCGGGCTTGTTGAACACCATCGTCAACGCCGCGAGTACGATCCAGAGCTTTCGAGGAAACGTCCAGCTGGTCTTCGTCATCGTGATTCCTTTCGTGTGCCCGCGGGCCTCGGCCGGACCTCTCATTTCACTATACGCCCGCCGGCTGGTAGGATTGCACCGTGCTTCCTGATCGCAAGACACTCGCCGCCGTCTTGGTCCTCGCCCTGGTGGCCCTCCTCGGGCCTTCCGAGGCGGGCGCCTGGGCGTGGGGCGACACCCTCACCACCATCTGGAAACCGCTCCCGAACCTGCCGGCGCTCGTCCGGCCGGGCGACACGCTCACGGTGTGGGCCAACGCCCCGGCCTCGGTCACGGGCTGGAGCGCCGGACTCACCTTCGGCGGATACGCGGTCGAGCTCCCCCCCGCCGGCGGCGGGTACGTCGCGAACAAGGCGCGCTGGGAGCTGGGATTCGTCGTGCCTGCGGGCGTGCCCGAGGAAGTCTTCGATCTCATCCTGATTTCGCCTTCGACACCGGCCGACACCAGCCGGCACGCCGTCAAGGTGCTGCCCGCGTTCCGGACGGATTACTCCTTCGCCCAGATTTCCGACACGCACCTGCCCGAGCACACGTTCTCGACTCCGGGCACGGGCTTCTCGACCGCCGACACCTCGGGCTTTCCCGACTTCAACGCGGTGGCCTCAGACCTCAACGTGATCCATCCCGAGTTCATCCTCCACACCGGCGACCTGGTGAACGAGGGTGAACTGGAGGATTGGCTCGCGATGTACGAAATGAGCCGCGCCAAGGCGGCGCTCTCGCGGCTGCGCGCACCGATCTTCGTGGTCTCGGGCAATCACGACATCGGCGGCTGGCAAGCCTCACCGCCACCGGATGGCACGGCGCGGCGCAACTGGTGGAAGCTGTTCGGCTGGCCCTGGCTCGATCAGCCGCCCGCGGGCGATCCTGTCCACTCGCAGAACATCGCGTTCGACTACGGGACGCTGCACGTG
>JBKJOC010000426.1:0-2557 GCA_046595725.1 Candidatus Eiseniibacteriota bacterium | reverse complement strand
CATGTCAACCGGATTCAAGGTGACGGCGTCCACCGAGGCGGTCGCGGTTCCGGGCATGGAGACCGAGGCCACCTCGCCCAGCGAAGGGGTCGCCGTGGTCGTGTCGGGCAGGCGCATCGAGCGGGTCGGGCCGGGAGGGTCGGGGGTGCTGGTCGTGTAGGTGACTTCGAGCCACATGGTCTCTGAGAGCATGTCGACCGAGGCCGCAGCGAGGGAGTCGATCCCGGCCTCGACTGCGGCAACCCGCGCCGCCGTCCACGAGAGGCCCCCGGGGGCGAGCGCGTAGGAGACCGACTGGACCGTCGAGGCCCCGTCCGTGGGGGTCAGGACTCCCGACAGCGAATCGGTGCCTGAGAGGGTCAGGGCGAGCTTGCAGGTGGCCGTCCCGAACTGCCCGAGGCTCGCGTAGAGCGTGACTGCCGTGACCGTCATGGCGTCTGCCGGCAAGTCCTCAAGCGTCACCCGGAAGCGGAACCCGGCAGTCAGGGTGACGGCGTAGGTCGTGTTGTTCTGATCGGCCAACGCCTGCCAGAGAGTTGCCGCCCCAATGGGGGTCCACTGGGAGACCGACCCCGCCCCGTTCGGTTTGAGGATGGCAACCGGCACGCTAGACCTCGACCGCTGAGACCGCGTAACGGGTCGGGCGATCGGCCTGGCGCGTCACCTGGTACACGCGCAGCTTCTTCGAGGCCCACGAGCCGTTCGATCCCGGCTTGGGATAGCGCAGCACGGTGTCCCAGTCGCTTGACAGGGAGAGGACATGCCCCCGCTCAAGGTCAAAGGCATTGATCCACGTATCGAACTTGACGACGACGCGGGGCTCGACCCGGAGGTCAAAGAAGCGGGTCAGGATCGACTGCGCGGTGGCCTTGTCGCGCACGTACTTGAGTGATAGCACTACCTCCCGGCGACCGTAGCGGCCGAGCGAGGCAAGGGCATTGGCAACCCGCGTGGCGTCGGTCGTGAAGGCCCCGGCCGTATAGACCCGGCTGGCGGTGTCGGAGATGTAGAGCTGGTCCGCGTAGGTGTTCGTCCGCGCGTCCCAGTCGTAGTTGACCCGCACGTTGTTGGCGATCATCGAGAGCCGCGTGCGCGTGGTCTTAAGCGTGCTCTCGACCACGTCCGATTCGAGCCGGGCGAAGGTGTAAGGGTCGGTCGTCGAGCGGTAATTGACCGCCGTGGTCGTGTCCCACGGGATCGCCACGAAGGGCGATGAGGGGAGCGTGCCCCGGCGATGGAACCACGTCAGGGTCTGCGATCCGATGTCCTGGATGACGTCGTCGAGGTCGCGTCCCTCGGAGAGAAGGGCCTGCATCTTGTATCCCGAGAGCGCGGTTCTGGCGTCGACGAACGATCCGAAGTCCCCCGAGGTGACGGCCACCTCGCCCGAGGCCACGCCCCCGAACTCGCGGAGCAGGTAGTGGACCACGTCACACGGGTGCTCAATCAGGGAGCTTGCCGTGCCGGTGTAGGTGCCCGCTCCATCGTCGGGCTTGCCCTTGCCGTAGCCGTAGACGGAGATGTTGAAGGAGGTGATGTCCGGGGAGTTCTCCTGCTTGTGCCCATAAAGCTCGTTGCCGAATCCGCCCGTTTGCGTGCGCCCGGCGACGTTGGCGGGGTACTTCTTGCCCACGGTTCTCGCCGTGCCGGGGATCTCGATCTTTGCGGCAATGCTGTAATCAACCACGAGCGCAATCCGGTGGATGTCCACCTTCTGCCCGGCGTTGCCCGTGTCGATCCGAAGCGAGCAGTTCTTGATGTCTGACCAGCCGAAGGACGCGCCCGCACTCGGGGGCGTGGGGCGAATGACGGTTGTCCCCACCACGAGCGCGGATTGCTGCTGCCACGTATTCGAGGGGTAGGTGGGCGAGGTGACGGTGGGAAGGTTGGTCAGGGTCTGAGTGCCCATGTCGTTGTTCTTGATCCCGAACTGGGCAGCCGTTCCCACGTTTGAGGCGTTCTTGGCGTACCAGATCCGCACCGTGGCCGAGACGTAGGTGCCGAGCGGCGGGATGTCCGGCAGGTTGACTTCGATGACGCGCTTGACGGCGTCGTAGTCGAGCGAGGCAAAGCCGGTGAGGGACAAGTCCTTGTCCTCGCGCGTCAGCTCCTGCCACGTATTGACCGCCGCTGAGGTCGAGGATGCGCGGTTCTCAATCGGCAGGATCGCGCCCGACACCTGCCGCGAATTGAGCACCAGGGACGCCGGCCCGCCCGAGGGATTCGTGAACGTCCCGAAGCCCGGCCCGACCATGCGATTGAGCGAGGGCTCGAAATACCACCACTCATCCGAGGTCGCCGTGACGTCGGTCACGTCCCGATCCGAGATGACGAACTTGGGGAAGTTGATCGTCCCAGCCCCGGTCGGAGCGTCAACGATCGTCATCGGGAACCCGCCCCGCGCAAGCCCGGCATAGGAGGCGTCGGAGACCGTCGAGGCGTGGGTCAGGTAGCGCAAGCCCGTATACCAGTCGCCCATCAAGATTGGCAGCGAGGCCCCGAACATCTGGGACGGAGCGTTCGGCCAGTCGGTCTTGGTGAGCTTGCGGGGCGGGCA
>JBKJOC010000384.1:0-2919 GCA_046595725.1 Candidatus Eiseniibacteriota bacterium | reverse complement strand
AGCTACTCCCGCGTCGGCTTTGGCGAGGCGCCGCTGGCCACCGTCGACGGCGTGACGGGCATGCGCGCCCAGCGCGTGGCGCGCATCACCGTGCGCCCGGCCGCGTTCGACCCGTCGGCGCAACGCGTGCGCCTGTACTCGCGGGTGCGCGTCACGGTCGAGTTCGAGGGCGCAGCCGTCGCGCCCGGACGGATGGCCGAGCCCGCGCGCGCCGATGCCTTCGAAGACGTCTACCAGACCCTGCTCAACTACGAGAGCGGCCGCGCCTGGCGCGAAGACCTGGGCGCGCAGTCGCTGCGCGCGCGCGGCCTGTTGCCGAACGCGGCCCCGGGAACCTCGGCCGGGCTGGTGCGCGAGGACTTCACCTCGTCGCCCAACTGGGTCCGGCTCGAGGTCACGAACAAGGGTGTCTTCAAGGTGGACGCGGCGGACCTTTCAGGCGCCGGCGTCAACGTCGCGAGCCTCGACCCGCGTACGATCCGCGTGTTCACGAAGCCGGGCCTCCCCGTGCTCGACGAGCTCAATGCGCCGGCGGGATGGCTGTCCGAACTCGCGGTAAACGTGGTGGGGGAGTTCGACGGCAGCTTCGACGGCAGCGACTACGTCCTCCTGTTCGGGCTCGGCTCCTCCGGCTGGAAGGATGAGTACTCGAGCGCGCCCTCCGACTCCGGCTACCTGAACCACCCGTACGAAACCAGGAACTTCTACTGGCTGACCTGGGGGGGAACGTTCAGCACGCCGCCGCGGCGCTGGGGGACGCGACCCGTTGCGCCCGAGCTTCCGGGGGCCTTCACCGCGCCCGATTTCACGGCGCGCATGCACTTCGAGCAGGACCTCGAGTATTGGCCCAACCTGCAGGTCGGCGGCCCGCTCCACGCCTTGAGCGGGATCTTCTGGGAGAAGTGGATCTGGCTCAACGTGACCGACAACAGCGGCGCCGTGCCGATCGGGTTCTCGCTGCCGAACGCGGTCGCGACCCGGCCCGCCCACCTGCACGCGCGGCTGTGGGGCAATTCGACCGAGTTCCAGCGCTCTCCCAACATCGCCGACCACTACCTCAACGTGTCGATCAACGGTCAGGCGTTCGCCGAGCGCGCCTTCTATGGCACGCAACGCCAAGAGTACGACACCACGTTCGCCGACGTGCGGGCGAGCGGCAACCAGTTCCGCGTCGAGGCGCGGCCGGTGACGGATCCGCTCAATCGCAGGCGCAAGGATCAGGTCGCGCTCTTCTGGTTCGACATCGACTACCCCAGGACGTTCACGCCGACGGCGAACCTGCTCGACTTCCGGAGCCCGGACACGACGGCCGCAGTGGCCTACGGGCTGGGGCCGTTCACCTCGACCGCGGGCTTCCTGCTGCTCGACACCACCGACCCGCTCTCGCCCACGCAGCTCACGGGCTACGTCGAACGCGACACCACGGGCGGCAAGGCGATTTACTTCCACGACGACATCACGTCGAAGCACGACTACCTGGCGCTCGTGGCCTCCAACCTGCGGCACCCGAACGCGGTGGCGCGCGTCCAGATCGACGACCTGAAAAATCCCGCCAACGGGGCGGACTACGTCGTGATCACGAACGACGCCTTCGTCAGCGCGGCCAACCTGCTGGCGGCGGAACGGCGGGCGAAGCTTCCCGGCGTGGCCAACCCGGTGGCCCGCGTGGTCAAGACCTCGGACATCTACGCCTGGTATTCGGGTGGACGGCTGGATCCGACGGCTCTGCGCAACTTCATCTGGGACACGGTCAAGGGCGTGGGCTGGGCGCCGACGCCGGCGTTCATCTGCTTCCTGGGCGACGCCTCCTTCGATTTCAAGAACATCTACAACCTGGTGCCGCAGGGTCAACCGACCAACTACGTTCCGACGTTCCCGAACGCGTGGCACACCGCGCAGTTCAGCACCGACGACTGGCTGGTCGACATCGACCTCGGCCTGAACGAGCCCTACCCGGGCGGGCCGCCGCCGGGCTATCCGGATTCGGTCGCGATCAACGTGCCCGACTTCGCGACCGGGCGCCTCCCGGCGGGGTCGGTCTCGGAGGCGAACTTCCTGGTGGGGGAGAAGATCATTCCCTACGAGAAGGATCCGCTCTACGGCGAATGGCGCCAGCGCGGCCTGATGCTGGCGGACGACGTCACGCAGGGCTTCGCGCCCGACAACCTCGCGACCGAGCACATGAAGGAGAGCGAGGCGATCGCCGAGACGCTGCTGCCCGCCCAGGTCGTCACCCGCAAGATCTTCCTCCTGCGCTATCCCTACGGCTCGGGTTCGGAGAAGCCGGCGGCGAACCGCGACGTCAAGGAAGCGGTGAACGAGGGGATGCTGTTCTGGAACTACATCGGGCACGGCAACCCGTTCAAGATGGCCGACGAGAATGCCTTCATCCTCTCCGACGTGGGCGCGCTCACCAACGTCAGGAAGCCGACGTTCCTCATCGCCGCGTCGTGCGATCTCGGGAAGTTCGACGACGCGATCGTGACCGGCCTGGGCGAGTCGCTGCTCAAGGCCCGCAACGGGGGCGCGATCGCGGCCTTCTCGGCGACCGACATCGCGTTCGCGTTCTCCAACGCGGTGCTGGCGCGCGAGCTGTTCAAGCAGGTGTTCCGGCAGTCGCCCGAGGGCTTCGTGACGCCGCTCGGCAAGGCGGTCCTGATGGCGAAGATGCGGCCGGTCACGCTGGGCGTGAACGACAACAAGTACGTGTTGATGGGCGACCCCGGCATGCGCCTGGGAATGCCGAACCAGTACGTGCGCGTCGCGCTGACCGACGCCGAGACCTCGGCCCCGGTGGATTCACTCAGGCGCGGGCGCCGGGTGATCGCGAGCGGGACGGTGAGCCCGACCCACGATCCCAACGCCACCGACGTCAGCTCGGGCTTCAACGGCGTGGCCTCGATCCTGGTCACCGACTCG
>JBKJOC010000368.1:0-2522 GCA_046595725.1 Candidatus Eiseniibacteriota bacterium | reverse complement strand
CGTCGATCGCGCGGGCGATCTGGTTCAACTCGGTGCGGCTCAGGTCGTTCCCATTGCCGTTGCACGCGCCCCGCCAGAACTGGAAGTCGCGCGGGCAATTGTCATAGACCGTGTTGTTCGGATCGTCATAGCCGCCGCCGTCGTCGCCTGAGGTCATGACCTGGCTGCAGCGCGTGGTCCGGCCGGTCTGCGTGTTGCGCATGGTCAGGACATAGGTGCCTTCGTTGCGGACGTTGATGCACCGGCTCGAGGACACGTACCCGTTCGGACCCGTCCAGCGGAACGCCATATTGGCGTTGGCAGGCGCGCAGATCTGGGCCGTCGACCCGGCGGGGATCGTGGTCGGGCCCGTGATGTCGCAGGTATTGCCCGAACCCTGGTCGACCACGCTCATGATCTGGCTGCAGCGCGTCGTCCGACCCGAGTTGGTGTTGCGGATCGTCACCCAGTAGGTGCCGGCGTCATCCGCGTTGATGCAGCGGCTCGAGGAGACGAACCCGTTCGGACCGGTCCAGCGATAGGTCGTGTTGCTGAACGAGGGGGCGCACAACTGGACGCTGGTCCCGACCGGGATGGTCGTCGGCCCGGAGATGTCGCAGTTTCCGGTCGACCCGCCACCGTAGCCGTTGACCGACAGGCGATGGGTGCACGTGCGTGCGCTGCCGGTGAGCCGATTGCGGCTCGTCAGCGTGTATGTGCCCTCATCGCTCACCGTGATGCATCCGGCGCTCGAAGTGGCGCCGGTCGGACCGGTCCAAGTATAGCTGTGGATCCCATCCTGCGGGGCACACAGCGTCGCGGTCGCGCCTTCCTCGATCGTATCCGGGCCCGTGATGGCGCACGACTGGATGCCACCGGTCGACCCGCCGACATTGACCACCTTCGTGCAGCGGTCGACTTCGGAGTCGTTCACCCGGCGGACCAGGACGAATTCGTAGGCGCCGCGGGCCAGCCCATCGACGTCGACGCAACGCGAGTAGGAGTTGGTGGAAATTCCGGGCCCGTACCATTCATAGGTGGAGCCGCTGATCGACGGGCCGCAGAGCGTGAACGACTGGTTGACGATCGCGGTGCTGGGGCCGGTGATCTGGCAGGCAGCATGGGCCGGGGTTCCGGCGACCACGAGGAAGCCCGCGGCTGCGAGTGCGGCCACCATCAAGAGGCCGGCCGCAGCAACGAGCGAGCGGATGGGATTCAACATGGGTGATCCTCCTTGGTTCGACTTGGGGTCCTTGGCGGTCGCCCAGACCAGGCGTGCAAGGAACTTCCCCTTGCTGGTGCGCTCGGAAGGCGAGTAGAGCACCTGCCATGCCAACCTTTCCTGAACCGCCAAACCCATTCTCTCCCTTCAGCTTGAGGCGTTCGTCATTTTCCCGGGCCCGCCTGGGAGAAACGGGATCGAGGCAATTCTTACAATTCCAGCGAGGTAATTGTGAGAACCGGCCCTGGCGAAGCACGCCCCCGTGCGGCCCGGAGCGCGCCGCGCGAGGCTGTGCGAACGTTTCCTGGAACGCCACTCCCACGCGCGTTGAGGGGCCGTAAAAAACGAACGGACGCGTCGCCTCAGGACGAGCCACATGGAAAAGCAAAGGGCGGCGGCCCGTGAGGCCGTCGCCCGGTCGGGGGAAGGTTTGACCCATCCCCTCCGGCCAATCTCGAGCCGATCGCGAACTATGTTCCGGGTGCGAAATCGGGAAAGCTCCACGTTTTGTCAAACCGCGCCGCCTGGCGGATTTTGCGGGAATGATCGGAACCCTCGATGGTAGGGCAGGGCACGGGCTGGCGGGCTCGACCGAATCACGATCCCCCCGTGCTTGGGCGGGGCCTCCCCCCGCGCCCTTGTGGTTCGGGTCACTCACGAGGGAAACTCCATCATGAAGAAGACACAGTGGGTCCTCATCGGGACCACCGTCCTGTTCGCCGGCATCGCGACGGCCCTCTACGTGAACAACGAGAAGACCGAAACCCTCCTGGCCAGTTCGAAGCTGTCGGAGTCGCAGGTGCAGGACCGCTACAGCCGCACCATCGAGTCGATCGCCGAGATCCAGGACAGCCTGGACGCAATCTCGCTCGGACCCGAAGGCACCGCGCTGTTCAAGGGCAACACCGAGGCCGAACGCCGCATGAGCGGGCCGAATCGCCGTGATGCGCTCGACCGGATCGCCGTCCTGAGGAGCAGCATTGCGCAGAACAAGGAGCGCATCCTCCAACTCGAGGCCAACGTCAAGAAGAACGGCGTCAAGGTCTCGGGCCTGCAGAGACTGATCGCGAGCCTGAAGCGCAACGTGGCCGAGAAGGAAGACATGGTCGCCATCCTCAACGCGCGGGTCGAGTCGCTCAACACCCGGGTCGCGGGCCTGACAGTGACGGTGGCCGAGCGTGAGGACACCCTGAGAACGCGGGACACGCAGCTCGAGGACCGGCGCCGCGACCTGGCGACGGTGTACTACGTGGTCGGCAGCAAGCAGCAGCTCAAGGACTCGGGCGTCATCGAGAGCAAGGGTGGCGTCCTGGGCATCGGC
>JBKJOC010000252.1:0-2816 GCA_046595725.1 Candidatus Eiseniibacteriota bacterium | reverse complement strand
GCCGCGCATGTCGACCACGTCGAGGTCGTCGCGATAGAGCAGGATCTGCGCCTTGCGCCGCGGGCTCGAGGTGCCGACCTTCGCGCCCTCCGGCAGTTCGTCCAGGATCATGCCGTCATTGGTCACCAGCACGTCGAACGGCGTCGCGCGGTGCCCGATCGCGCCCAGCACCAGCCCCTCGGGCAGCTCGGTCGGCACGTCCTTGAGCGAGTGGACCGCGCAGTCGATCGTGTTCGCCAGCAGGGCGTCGTCGAGTTCCTTGGTGAAGACGCCCTTGCCGCCGAGCTGGTGCAGGGGACGGTCGACATCCTTGTCCCCGGCGGTCGTGATGCGGACGATCTCGACCTGGAGGCCCGGATGCGCCGCGATCAGCTTGTCCCGCACCAGCCCGGTCTGGGCGAGCGCGAGCGCGCTGCCGCGCGTGCCGATCCGCAGATGCGTCTCTTTCCTGCTCACGCCGCCTCCCGTGCTGGTTTCCCCATGGACACGAACGGCGTTCCCCGGACGAGGAACGCCGAACGAGGCTGCCCGATCGTGCCGAGTGGGACGACTACTTCTTGGTCGCCTTCTTCTCGGCGGCCTTCTTGGCGCTCGGCTTCTTCCGCGGCGCGGCGGCCTTCGCGGCGACGCGCGCCTTCTTGGCCTGCGCGCGCTTGGCCGGGCCGGTGGTCCGGGTCTTGGCCCGCGCGACCTTGGGCTCGACCTTCTTCTTGGGCTTGGTGGCGCGGGTCGGCATCGCGATCCCGGCCTTCTTGAACAGCGACTTCACCTGATCGGACGGCGTCGCGCCCACCGAGAGCCAGTACTTGGCGCGCTCGGCGTCGACGCGCAGCTCGGTTTCCTTGGGCTGCGCGTTGTACGAGCCCAGCTCGTCGACGAAGCGACCGTCGCGCGGCGATTTCGACTCGGCGACGACGATGCGGAACTTGGGGTCCTTCTTGGCGCCCATGCGGCGCAGACGAATCACGACAGCCATGAATCAACCTCCCCTTGGGGGTCACCCCCCGAAGCGAAAACCTCCCATGCCACGCATGCCGGGCGGAGCGAAGGGAGTCTTCTTCTTCGGACCCTTCATCCGCTTCGCGAGGGTGCGCACCTGCTCGAAGTCGCGCAGCAACTTGTTCACGTTCTGCACCTGCGTCCCGCTGCCCGCCGCGATGCGCCGCTTGCGCGAACCATCGAGCAGGGCGGGCCTGGCGCGCTCCTTGGGCGTCATCGACAGGATGATCGCCTCCACGCGCTTGAGCTCCTTCTCACCGTCTGCCGTCATCTTGCTGTCGATCTTGTGCGCCCCGGGCAGCATGCCGAGGATGTCGCCGAGCGAGCCCAGCTTCTTCATCTCCCTGAGCTGCGACAGGAAGTCGTCGAGCGTCAGGTCGCTCTTCCTGAGCTTGTTCTCGAGCTCCATCGCCTTCTCGAGATCGATCTTGTCCTGCGCCTTCTCGACCAGGGTGAGCACGTCGCCCATGCCGAGGATGCGCGAGGCCAGCCGGTCCGGATGGAAGGGCTCGAGGGCGTCGATCTTCTCGCCGTTGGAGAGGAAGAGGATCGGCCGCCCGGTGACCTGGCGCAGCGAGAGCGCGGCGCCGCCCCGCGAGTCGCCGTCCATCTTGGTCAGCACCACGCCGTCGACGCCGAGCTCGCGATGGAACGCCTCGCCCGTCTTGACCGCATCCTGGCCCGTCATGCCGTCGACCACGAGCAGCACCTGGTGCGGCTTGAGCGCGGCCTTGACCGCCTTGGCCTCGGCCATCATCGCCTCGTCGATGGTCAGGCGGCCGGCGGTGTCGAACACCAGGTAGTCGAAGCCGCGGTCGATCGCGCTGTTGAGCGCGTTCTTCGCGATGTCGGCCGGCTTCATGGTGACATCGGTCGGCAGGAAACCGAGATCGTTCGCCTTGGCCAGCACCTGGAGCTGCTCGATGGCGGCGGGGCGATGAATGTCGGCCGAGGCCAGCAGCGTGCGCTGCTTCTTCTCCTTCAGGTGCCGCGCCAGCTTGGCCGCGAACGTGGTCTTGCCCGAGCCCTGGAGCCCGAGCAGGAGCACGACCGTCGGCGGCTTCTTCGAAATCGGCAGTGGCGTGTAGGCGCCGCCCAGCAGGTCGACCAGCTCTTCGAAGACGACCTTGACCAGCATCTCCGAGGGGTTGACGCCCTCGAGCACCTCGCGTCCCGTGGCCCGCGCCTCGACCTTCCCGAGGAAGTCCTTGATGACCGACAGCGACACGTCGGCCTCGAGCAGGGCGCGCCGGATCTCGCGCAGCCCTTCCTTGATGTTTTCGGGAGTGAGCTTGCCCTGGCCACGAAGGTTCTTGAGGATGCCTTCGAGGCGTCGGGTGAGGGAATCGAACACGGGAAGGAGACTGCCTTTCGTACCGGTGCCGGGGAAACGAAAGCCGCCGGAGCACGCCCCGGACGGCCTTGAAATGTCAGGTGGAAACTAGCACAGGATCAGCGAGGGGCAAAGCAGGGACCCGGGCGCCCTGCCAGCGTCTCCGAATGCGCTTTCCTGCGCATTAGGATCTTGCCCGCCGGGCTCCCGGGTCGATCAACGCATCACGATGGCCTTGCGCTGGATCACGTGCCCGCCCTGCGCGAGCCTGAGCCAGTAGACCCCCGGCGCGGGAGAGACCGGCAGAGCCCGCACGTGCCGCCCTGCGCCAAGCGCGCCCACGGATTCGTTCCAGACCCTTCGCCCAGTCACGTCGCGCAGCTCGAGCGTGGCCGAAGTCCCGCCCGGAAGCGTGAAGGCGACCGCCAGCGGGGCCGCCCCAGGGTTCGGGCGCAGTCCTTCGAGCGCGAGAATGAAGTCGCCC
>JBKJOC010000192.1:0-7580 GCA_046595725.1 Candidatus Eiseniibacteriota bacterium | reverse complement strand
ATCGAAACTGCCGAGCAGATGACGAAGGCCAGGTGGATCGAGATCAGGTCGACGAGGTACGCCAGCAGGAGGTGGAACGAGAAGAATGCCGCCGCGAGGAAGAAATAGTTCATCGGGTGGAGGTCGACCCCGCGCAGCGCAGTCAGCAGGAAGAGCAGGAAGAAGAAGAACAGCAGCGAGACCGGCGCGAACATGCTGATGCGCCCGGCGACGGGCCCGGGCTGCAGGTGCTCGGGCATCGCAAGCGCGATGTCGGATCCCGAGACCAGGTTCGCATACTCCCACTTGAGATCCCAGCCACCGTCGACCGGCGTGCGTGTCGTGGGCGAGAGCGCGAAGTCCGGCACGTCGTACTTCGCGAAGTTCGTGCGCATGCGAAGCGCGAAATCGCGTGCCTGTGAGCCCTCGCCCGCCGGCTTGTAGCTCCACTTGCCGAGCCCCTGCGAGCGATAGCGCACGCCGAGCAGCGCCGTGTGCAAGGCCGCGACCTCGGCCGTCGTCTCGATGCAGCCGGTCCGCGATGTCGTCGGGGCCTCCATGCCGTCGATGGTCAGCACGAGGTCGTCGTAGGTCGCCCGCTTCGCCGGCAGTGGCAGGCGGAACGCGACCCGCCGGGCGACGCGATCGGGATTGCGGAAGCCGTAGATCCCCGCGAACTCCACCCGGTACGTGCTGTACCAGAGGAGTCCCTTCTGGCGATACGACAGGTCGAGCTTCGCCTCCCCGCGAGTCGAAGCGAGCTCGAGCGGGACCTCGTGCCCCGCATCCTTCGCCAGCGGAAGGGCGGCGGCGGCGACCGGTGGCCGGGCGGTCTGCTCCTCGCCCCAGGTCGAGACCACTGCTCCCCTGAGTTTCCCGTCCGCGGAGCCCGTCCGCTGAAAGATCGAGACCCCCAGGATCCACCAGGCGATGGAGGTGCAGACCAAGATGAACATCACGGCGAACAGGCGGTACGACAAGAGTTTGTCCTTCCTTTCGAGGGCGGCCCGAGCACTGACGAGTACTTTATACTATAAAGCTGTGCGATACAAGTCGTGATTTCAGCGGTAGGGACCGCGCGCTCCGGAGCATATCGGACGGGACCCGCCCCGGGGCGGGTGGCCCGGCTTAGGGGTGCTCGATTCAGAGGTTCAGATCCGGGGGCCGGACCCGGGACTCGCACGCTTCAAAGCGTGCGAGAAGCATGGCTGATCCGGGCGATGCGATGCCCTCACACCACGAACATCGCGTCGCCGTACGAGTAGAACCGGAACCCTTCGGCGATCGCGCGCTGATACGCCGCCAGTACCCGCTCCCTGCCCGCGAGCGCGGACACCAGGAAGAGCAGCGAAGAGCGCGGCAGGTGAAAGTTCGTGACCAGCGCGTCCAGCCCGCGAAACTCGTAGGGCGGCACGATCAGCCGACCCGTCCAGCCCGCGCCCGGGGCGACCACCTCCCCCGCCTTGCGCGCCTCCCCGGTCAGCGCGGCCGCGCCGGTCTCGAGCGTGCGCGCGACCGTCGTCCCGACCGCGATCACGCGCCCGCCGGCGCGCCGCGCGGCCGCCAGCCGGGCTGCAGCGTCAGCTGTGATCTCGTATTCCTCCGGGTCGAGCACGTGCGCGCCGGGGTCATCGACGGTCACGGGCTTGAACGTCCCCGGCCCGACGTGAAGCACGATGCGGGCGGTCCCGACCCCGAGCCCCGAAGCGCGCGCGAGCAACTCGGGAGTGAAGTGAAGGCCCGCCGTCGGCGCCGCAACCGCGCCGGGAACGCGCGCGAACACGGTCTGGTAGCGCTCGCGATCGGCCGCAGTGTCGGGGCGGCGGATGTAGGGCGGCAGGGGCACGTGGCCGGCCTCCTCGAACAGCGGCGCCCACTCGCCATCGAACTCCAACGAGTACTGACCGTCACGGACTTCACGCACCGCCAACGTCGCATCCGCGCCCTCGACCTCGAGCCGGCGCCCGGGCTTGAGCGCCTTCCCCGGCCTGGCCATTGCCCACCAGGCGCCTGCGTCACCGGGCCGCACGAACAGCAGTTCGACCCGGCCCCCGGTCTCCGGGCGCGTCGCGAACAGGCGCGCGGATATCACGCGCGTCTCGTTGAGCGTGAGCACATCGCCCGGGTGCAGGTGATCGAGGAGGTCAGGGAAAAGGCCGAGCGTGATCGCGCCGGTCGCGCGATCGAGCACGAGCAGGCGCGCATCCTCGCGGCGCTCGGGGGGGTGCTGCGCGATCAGGTCGGTGGGGAGAACGAAGTCGAAGTCGCCCGTCTTCACGAAATCTCGATTCAGAACAGGCGGCCCTGGTCCCGGACTTCCTTCGGCGGGACTCCGAGCCCCAGGTGCGTGTAGGCGAGCGGCGTCGCGACCCGGCCGCGCTGGGTGCGTTTGAGGAATCCCTCCATGATGAGGAAGGGTTCGTACACGTCCTCGAGCGTCTCGGCCTCCTCGCCGACGACAACTGCGAGCGTGCCCAGCCCGACCGGGCCGCCGTCGTACTTCTCGATCAACGCGGTCAGGAGCCGGCGGTCCATGTCGTCGAGGCCGCGCTCGTCGACGTCGAGCAGCTTGAGCGCACCGGCGACGGCGACCTGATCGAGGCGACCCTGGTTCCGCACCTGCGCGAAGTCGCGCACGCGCCTGAGCAGGCGGTTCGCGACGCGCGGCGTCCCCCGCGACCTGCGCGCCAGCTCATGCGCCCCGTCGTCGTCGATGTCGACGCCGAGCAGCCGTGCCGAGCGCTTGACGATTCTCTCGAGGTCGGCGACCGCGTAATAGTCGAGCCTGAGCGTCAGCCCGAAGCGGGCGCGCAGGGGCGAGGTGATCAGGCCGGCGCGCGTGGTCGCGCCGACGAGGGTGAACTTCGGCAACGACAGCCGCACCGAGCGCGCTGAAGGGCCCCGATCGAGCAGGATGTCGAGCATGAAGTCCTCCATCGCCGGGTACAGGTACTCCTCGACCACGGGATTGAGCCGGTGGATTTCGTCGATGAACAGGACGTCGCGCTCGGAGAGGTTGGTCAGGAGGCCGGCCAGGTCGGCCGGCCGCTCGATCACGGGGCCCGAGGTGTGGGTCACGTTGACGCCCAGCTCGTGCGCCAGGATGCCGGCCAGGGTGGTCTTGCCGAGCCCGGGCGGCCCGACCAGCAGCGCGTGATCCGCCGCTTCGTTGCGCTCGCGCGCGGCGGTCAGGAAGACGCCGAGCGCTTCGCGCACGTTCGGCTGGCCGACGAAGTCCGACAACTCGAGGGGACGCAGCGAGGTCTCGAGCGAGACTTCGTCCGCGTGCCGCTCGGGGTCGCTCAGGCGTTCGGGTTCTGCGGGCGGCGTCGTCGGAGTCATGGGCCGACTCTACACGCCCACGCGGGAGCGGCCACCGGGTTTCCCGCCCGAGGGCTTCGGCGCCGACGCCGCGAGTGCGCGGCGTACCAGGTCCTCGACCTGATCGGCAGGCCCCTGGTCCAGTGCCTTCTGGACGTTCTCGATCGCGGCCGGACGCGTCAGGCCGAGCACGATCAAGGCCGCCAGTGCGTCCTCGTACATGCGCCCGGGCAGCCCGGCGGGGCGCGCGGACTCGGCGGCGCCGCCCTTACGCCTGCCGGCGGGCGGACCGTCGTCCGAAGCCAAAGCCGCGCCCGGTGTGATCCCGGCAGGCCCGAGCTTGTCACGCAGGTCGATCACGATTCTTTCGGCGGTCTTCCGGCCCACTCCCCCGATCCGAGTCAGCGCGCCCAGGTTCTCATCGGCGATCGCGCGCGCGAACGAGGTGGGCGCGAGGCCCGACAGCACGGCAAGCGCGAGCTTGGGCCCCACCCCGGAGACCCCGATCAGGAGCTCGAACACGCGCCGCTCGACGGCGGTCGAGAAACCGAATAGTTGGAGCACATCCTCGCGCACGTGAAGGTGCGTCCAGAGCTCGACCCTGTGTCCCTCGGGCGGCAGCGACTCGAACGTGTAGAGCGAGTGGAGCAGGGCGTACCCGACGCCGGCGACGTCGACGACCGAGCCGGTGATCGAACGCTCGAGGAGCACCCCCGACAGTCGCGCGATCACCGCATGCCCCGGCGCGGCGCCCGCTCGACGAGGCCGGCGAGAGCCTTCGCCTCGCTCTTGCGCCTGACCGGCGCGAACGCGCGGGCGAGGTCGATCAGCGCCCCGTCCGCGGCGCGCGCGGTCCGGGCGTGCGGGCGCGCGGCGGGAACATCCAGCCGGGCCCGTCGCGCGCAGCAGAGCGCGACCGCGAGCGCATCCGAGGCGTCGGGCCCCGGCGAAGCCGTGAGCAGGAGCAGCCGGCGCACCATCGCCGCGACCTGCGGCTTGCCCGCGCCGCCCTGTCCCGTGACCGAGAGCTTGACCGCGCGCGGGGCGAATTCGTGAATGGGAAGTCCGCGCCGAGCGGAGAGCCAGAGCAGGAGCCCGCGCACCTGGCCGAGAATCAGCGTCGAGCGCGGGTTCCTGGCGTGGAACGCCTGCTCGATGCTGACGACATCCGGCCGGTGGGTGTCGAACACGACCTCGAGCGCGGTGCCGATGGTGAGCAAGCGGGCGGACATCGACTCGCCGAGCCCCGGGAGCATGCCGAACGCGATTGCGTGCGCCTCGCGTCCCCGGATCTCGATCACGCCGAAGCCAGTCCTCCTGGAACCCGGGTCGATGCCGAGGATCTTCATGGCCGCTACTGCGCCAGCCGGCTCAGCACGTCGTCGGCAATGGAGAAGTTGGCGTAGACCTTCTGGGCGTCGTCGTGATTTTCGAGCGCCTCGTACAGGCGCAACACGCTGGCGGCGGTCTTCTCGTCCAGCTCGATGGTGTTGGTCGGGATCTTCGAGAGTTCGGCGGTGACGAACGCGAAGCCGGCCGCGGCGAGCGCCTTTTTGACGCCCTCGAAGGCGTGGACGGTGGTGGTGATCTCAGCCGTGTCCTCCACCGAGAAGTCGACATCCTCGGCGCCGGCCTCGAGCGCGGCGTCCATGATCTCGTCCTCGCTTCGTTGTGCGCGCTCGACCACCAGCACTCCCTTGGGCTCGAACATCCAGCCCACCGCGCCCGCTTCGGCCATGTTGCCGCCGTTCTTCGTGAACAGGTTCCGGAACTCGCCGGCGGTACGGTTGCGGTTGTCCGTCGCCACGTCGATCAGGATCGCCACGCCGCCCGGGCCATAGCCCTCGTACGTGATCTCGTCGTAGTGGACGCCCTCGGCCTCGCCCGTCCCGCGCTGGATCGCGCGCTCGATGTTGGCGGCCGGCATGTTGGCGCCCTTCGCGGTGTCGACCGCGGTGCGAAGGCGCGCGTTGGCGTCGAGGTGGCCGCCGCCCTGGCGCGCCGCGATCGTGATCTCCTTGATCAGCCGCGAGAAGATCTTGCCGCGCTCCTGGTCAGCCTTCCCCTTCTTGCGCTTGATCGTCGCCCACTTCGAATGTCCGGACATCAGGCCTTCGCCTCGGCTTCGCGCTCGGCGCGCGCCGCGGCCACGATCTTGTCGGCCTGGTCGCGCGGCACTTCTTCGTAATGGTCGAACTTCATCCGGTAGGTGCCGCGGCCCTGCGTGATTGCGCGCAGGTGGGTCGCGTACTTGTACATCTCCGACTGCGGTACCAGCGCCTTGATGCGCTGGTAGTGCCCTTCGGTTTCCATGCCCAGGATCTTGCCACGCTTGGAGGACAGGTCCCCCATCACGTCGCCCATGGACTCCTCGGGCACGCGCACCTCGACCTCGTCGATGGGCTCGAGCAACACCGGGCTCGCCTTTTCCGCGACCTCCTTGAAGCACTGGATGGCCGCAATCTTGAAGGCCATCTCCGAGGAGTCGACGTCGTGGTACTTGCCGAAGAACAGCGCCGTCCGGACGTCGACCACCGGATAGCCGGCGAGCACGCCGGAATGCATCGCGTCGACCACGCCCTTCTCGACCGCGGGGATGAAGTTGTGCGGCACGACTCCCCCCTTGATCTCGTTGACGAACTCGAAGCCCTTGCCCGTGTTGGGCTCGAGCCTCAGGTGCACCTCGCCGAACTGACCGCGGCCGCCCGTCTGTTTCTTGTGGCGGTACTCGCCCTCGGCCTTTTTCTTGATGGTCTCGCGATAGGGCAGGCGCGGCCTGAAAAGCTCGACCTCGACGTGGAAGCGCGAGCGCAGGCGGTCCACCACGATGTCGAGGTGGAGGTCGCCCATGCCGTGGATCAGGGTTTGGTGCGTCGACGGCTCGACGCCGACCGTCAGTGTCGGGTCCTCTTCGTGCAGGCGCTGGAAGGCGACGCTGATCTTCTCCTCGTCGCCCTTGTTCTTCGCGCGGATGCCCTCGGTCACGACTGCGAGCGGGAAGTCGACGCCCGAGAGGATCACCGGCTGCGCGCGGTCGCACAGCGTGTTCCCGGTGTGGGTCTCCTTGAGCTTGACGGCCGCGGCGATGTCGCCGGCGAGGACCTTGCCGACTTCCTTCCGCTCCTTGCCGCACAGGTCGTAGAGCGTCCCGACCCGCTCGAGCTTGCCGGTGTTCGCGTTCAGCACCTCGGCGCCGGCGGAAATCGAGCCTGAGAACACGCGGAACAGCGACAGCTCACCGAGGTGCGCCTCGGAGAGGGTCTTGAACACGACCGCCGAGAACGGCTCGGCCGTGGTCGGATGGCGCGTGACCGCGGTGTCGGTGTTCGGCCTTGTGCCTGCTTCCTCGGGATGCTCATCCGGCGGCGGGATCAGGTCGACCATGTCGTCGAGCACGTCGCGCACGCCGATCAGCGTCGTCGCCGAGGCGGCGAAGGCGGGGATCAGCTTGCCCGAGGCGACACCCTTCTCGAGCCCCTTGATGACCTCGGCCTCGGTCAGCGGCTCGCCGTCGAAGAACTTCTGCATCAGCACTTCGTCGTTCGAGGCGGCTTCCTCCACCAGGACGTTGCGCGCCTTCTCGGCCGCCTCCTTCATGTCGTCGGGAATCGCCTGCTCGACGTCCCTGGCGTCGGCGCCCCTGCCCTGGGTGATGAAGGCCTTCATGTGGAGCAGGTCGATCACGCCCTTGAAGGTCTCGGCCGAGCCGATCGGCAACTGGACCGGCACGACATTCGCGCCCAGGCGATCGTGCGCCGACTGGATCGCGCGCTCGAAATTCGCATGCTCCCTGTCCATCATGTTGACCACCACGAGCGTCGGGATCTTGTGCTCGTGGATGCGCTCCCACACCAGCTCGGTGCCCACCTCGACACCCGCCGCGGCGCGCAGCACGAGCACGGCCGCGTCGACCGCGCGCAGCGCCGAGCAGACCTCGCCCACGAAGTCGGCGTAGCCCGGCGTGTCGAGCAGGTTGATCTTGACGTCCTTCCACTCAAACTGTGCGAGCCCCAACGTGATCGTGATCTTCCGGTGGATCTCGTCGGCGCCGTGGTCGAGCACCGTGGTGCCATCTTCGACCCTGCCGAGGCGGTTCGAGGCTTTCGCCACGAACATCATTGCCTCGGCGAGCGAAGTTTTCCCGGCGCCACCATGTGCGAAGAGGGCGATGTTGCGGATCTGGCTGGTCGCGTATTCCTTCAAAGGGCACCTCCCGTGCGAGCGGGACCTTTGGCGAAGGCAGAGCGAGGCGGCCGCGCCTGGGAGGCGCGCGCCCCGAA
>JBKJOC010000186.1:0-2899 GCA_046595725.1 Candidatus Eiseniibacteriota bacterium | reverse complement strand
AGAACTCACGGGCAAGTCCGGACGCGTCCGCGATCGGTCCCTCGGCGAGCAGGCCGCGGGGCAGCGTGGGTGCGAGCGCCTCGAGCATGCCCTTGGGCAGGCCCGCGAAGTCGCGCGCGAGCAGCGTGAGGCGCGCGCCCACATCGAGCGGCGCGGCGCTCATCCAGCCCGCCACGAAATCCTCGCCCGCGGTGGCAGGGTCGTGCGCGGTCGGCGCGGCCGGTGGCACGTACGGCATGTCGGGCGCGATCGCCGGGCGGAACGCGGACGCGGGGCGCGTGCGGGCGCACCACACGAGGCGCACGTCCTTCTCCTCGATCAGCAGGTTGCCGGGCGGCCAGAGCTCGAGATGGATGCGGTGGCCGGTCGAGAACTCGAGCTCCAGGCGGCGGTCGAGCGTGGGCGCGGAGAGCGCGATCAGCGTCGCCCCGGCGGGCAGGCGGAACGTCCAGTCGGCGCCGGTTCCAGCGGGCTCGGTCCATGCCCACGCAGGCGGCGCGAAGCGGGCGCACAGCGCGCTGCGTTGCCCGGGCCGCGCGCCCTCGGGAGCGCGGTCGAACACGAGCTCGATGCCGTCGGCGCGAGGGCGCAGGCCGGCGAGCGTTGCGCCCACGAGTTCGTGGCGCCAACTTGCGGCCAGCCGGGAGAGTACGATCGGGTCCATGGTGCGTATGATGCGTCAAACGGCGCCCCAAGGGGAGAACGATGAACGCGCACGAGGAGTCTCGAAGGATCCGCACGTCGGTGTTCGTCGGCGTGAGCGTGGACGGTTTTCTCGCCCGCGAGGACGACGCGCTCGACTGGCTTCCGGACGGCGGCGGCGAGGCGCACGGCTTCGAGGAGTTCCTTTTCTCGGTCGACGCGCTCCTGATCGGCCGCCGCACCTACGACGTCGTGCTGGGTCTCGCAGGGTGGCCCTACGGGGAGAAGCCGGTGTTCGTGCTCAGTTCCTCCCCGCTCGCCCCCGCGCCCGAGGGGACGCACGTCGAGCGCCTGAGCGGGGATCCGGACACGGTGCTGACGCAACTCGAGACTCGCGGATTCGCGCATGTATATGTCGACGGCGGGCGCACGATCCAGTCGTTCCTGCGCGCCGGCCGGATCGATCGACTGATCCTCACGCACGTGCCGGTGCTGATCGGATCGGGCATCCCACTGTTCGGCGCGACCGGACGCGACATTGCCTTGCGACTGTTGACGACGCGGTCCTTCGCGGGAGGACTCGTCCAGGCCGAGTATGAGGTCGTCGCCAGGGGAGCCACGTAGCCCGGCGGGGCGCGCGGATGCTACTCTCGCCCCATGTCCGCCTACTGCCAGATGTGCGCGACGGAGTATCGCGTGTCCGCCGGCGGGGTCGTCGGCCGCACCGCGACCTGTGAGCAGTGCAACGCCGACCTGCACGCCTGCGTCCAGTGCGCGCACTACGATCCCAAGGCCTACAACGAGTGCCATGAGCCCCAGGCCGAGCGCGTGGACAACCGCCGGGCCTCGAACTTCTGCGATTACTTTCGAGTGGTCGGGAGCAGGCCCGCGCAGCCGGGAGCTGCACGGATCCAGTCGCGCGAGCAGACTGCGCGCAGCAAGCTCGAGTCCCTGTTCAGGAAGCCCGCCGAAGACTAGCGCGCCGGCCGCCGCGCGGTCAGGTCCATTCGCTCCACGTTCTCGACCGGCACGATCGTGACCGAAGGCGGGCCGGTCGATGAGTCGCGGCGCCCCACGTAGTAGAACGCGTACTTCGAGGTCGTGCCGATCAAGGCCACGGTGGAATCCAGGGCCGTGCCCAGGCGCTGGCCGTTGGCAAGCTCCACCCGCATGCGCCGGGTGCGGCCTTCTTCGATCCGCCGGCGCCGCCGTGCCCACCAGGGGTCGAGACGCCGCAGCAGGCGGAAGAAGAAGAACGGCAGGACCGAGACCACGATCACGAATGGATCGGACAGGGGCGCGAGCAGGAAGTCGCCCGGCTCCGCGAAATCAAGCGCGTTGATCCTGAAGCGCGCGTAGTAGATCACCATGTGGAACATGCCCAGCAGGATGAGGGCGACGTAACCGAGCGGGATCGCCAGGCCCTGGTGCTGGACCAGCAGATCCCAGCCCCGGCGCAGGAGATCCTCGGGTCGCCGGCTCACCCTTCGAGGTCCACGATCTCGCGGGCTTCGAATGCCTGGTCGAGCAGCGCGCCGTAGTCGTGCATGCGGCCCTCGATCTCCCCGGCGTCAGCGGCGGACACGCGCGTCGACGGGTGGCGCGGCGCGAACAGCGCGCAGCAGTCGTCGAACGGCAGGATCGAGGTTTCGAACGAGCCGATCCGCTTCGCGGCCTCGATGATCTCGTTCTTGTCGTAGGTCAGGAGCGGCCGCAGCACGGGCAGCCCGACCGCCTGCTCGATGGTGGCGAGATTCGCGATCGTCTGGCTCGCGACCTGACCCAGGTTCTCGCCGGTCGCGATCGCGGCCGCATCCTCGGCCATGGCCACGCGCTCCGAAAGGCGCGCCATCGCGCGGCGATAGAGCACCACCAGGAGCCGCGGGTTCGCCTGCGCGCGGCAGGCTTCCTGGAACGCGGCGAACGGGATCACGGTCACGCGGATCCCGCCCTGCGCGCGGCCGAGCTGACGCCCCAGCTCGAGCACCTTCTGCCTGGTGCCGTCGCCGGTGTAGGGGAAGGCGTGGAAGTAGACCGCGTTCAGCCGACAGCCGCGCTTCTGACAGAGCCAGCCTGCAACCGGCGAATCGATGCCGCCCGAGAGCATCAGCGTGACGTTGCCGCTCACGCCCACCGGCAGGCCGGACAATCCGCGCGCCGTGTGCGCGCTGACGAACGAGAGCTCGGGCCCGATCTCGACCACGAGCTCGATGTCCGGATCCCTGACGTCGACGAGAAGGCCGCTCGCCAGCCGGGC
>JBKJOC010000145.1:0-2966 GCA_046595725.1 Candidatus Eiseniibacteriota bacterium | reverse complement strand
CCTGCTCCACATCCACAAGACGCTGCCGCCCGACCGCCGCGGCCGCCTGACGACCCTCTCGGGCGAAGGCGACCGCACGCTGTTCTTCGACTTCATGGCGTTCGAGCTCGGCGTGGTCTCGGGACTCAAGACGCATTTCCATCTCTACACCGTGCCCGGCCAGCCCGAGCTGATGGCCTCGCGCCGTGCCGTCTTGAGGGGCGCCGACGCGCTGGTGGTCGTGGTCGACTCCGACCCGCGCCGCCTGCTCGAGAACCGCCACGCCATCGCCGACGTCGATGCCGCGCTCGAGGCGCTCGGCCAGGATCAGGCCGCGATCCCGCGCGTCTACCAATTCAACAAGCGGGACCTTCCCAACGCGCTGCCGCTGGTCGAGCTCGATCGCGAGCTCAACCCGAAGCGCTGGCCCGCTTACGCGGCCAAGGCGTTCGAGGGCGAGGGCGTGAAGGATTGCCTCCAGGTCATCTTCAAGCTCGCGATCGCGCACATCGGCCGGGCGCGCCAGCAGATGGCGGCGCACGTGCCGGCCGCGGTGGTTCCGGCGGCGGTTGTTGCGCCGGCCCAGCCGATGGCCGCGTCGCAGCCCGGCGCCGCGTCGCAGCCTGACGTGCCGCAGCCCGAGCCCGCGCCGCCGCGGGTGCGCTCGCCGCTCGCCGGGCCCGGACGCCCGCCTTCGAAGCCGCGCGGCTTTGCGATTCCCGTGCGCCGCCCGCGATGGATCGACTCGCCCGTCTGATCGCGACGTTTTTCGGGAGCGGCTATTTCCCCATCGCTCCCGCGACGTTCGCCAGCGCCATTGTCGTCTTGATTCTCTACCTGATCGGCCCGGGCGACGGCTCGCTCTCCGGTATCGGCGGGCGCGGGCACCCGTTGATCGAGGGTCTCGTCATCCTCGCGCTGTTCCCGATCTCGATCGCGAGCGCCCATCTGGCCGAGAAGACGCTCGGCCACGACGCTTCCCCGATCGTCATCGACGAGGTCCTCGGCCAGATGATCACGCTCTGGCTCGTGCCGCGAAGCTGGCCCTGGATGCTGGCCGCGTTCCTGCTCTTCCGCCTGTTCGACATCTGGAAGCCGCTCGGCGCGAACGAGGCGCAGAAGCTCCCGGGCGGTTGGGGCATCGTGCTGGACGACGTGATCGCGGGCTTCTACGGCGCGGTCGTCCTGCAGGCGGCGCTTTGGTGGCATCCGCTCGCCCGTTAAGGGGCCCCTCGCCCGCTCCCTCCGCGCGGGCCTGGTACGACCCGCGCGCGCCTTTTCTCATTCCATTCGCGGCCGCGCTGTTCACGCGCGTCGACTTCGCGCGCCGCCTGCCCTACGCCGCCGAAGACGCCTACATCACGTTCCGCTACGCCGAGAACTGGGCGCAGGGTCTGGGGCCGGTGTACAACGCGGGCGAGCGCGTGATGGGATTCTCCTCGCCGCTGTGGACCGCGTGGCTCGCGCTCGGCGCGCTGCTCCATGTCTCGACACTCGATTTCGCTCGGCTCTCCGGCATTGCGTTCGACCTCGCCGCGCTCGTGCTGGTCGTGCGGCTGCTCGACCGCGAGGCCCCGCGCGCGTCGGCGTGGGCGTTCGCGGTCTTCTTTTCCGTGTTCCCGCTGTTCTCCGCGCACGCCGTGCTCGGCATGGAGACGAGTCTTCTCGTTTTCCTGCTGGCCGCCGCGGCGACCGCGGCGCGCGCGCGGCACCCGGCGACCGGCGTGCTCGTCGCCGCCCTGGCACTCACCCGTCCCGAGGGGATGGTCGCCGCCCTGGCGGTGCTGCTGATCGCCGACCGCCGCGCATGGATCCTGGGGACGGCGCTGACGGTCGCGGGCTGGGGCGCGCTCGCGTTCTATTTCGGCACCCCGATTCCCCAGAGCGTGTCGGCCAAGGCGATGACCTACGGCGTGGGCTCCCGCGGGCCGGCAATCGAGTGGATCGAGGGATTCCTGCCGGGATTCTTCCACCACCGCTGGCAGACCCTGCTCGAGGCGCAGCACCTGTTCGTCTTGAGCCTCCTGTCCCTGCCCGCCCTCGTGCTCGGGGTGATGACGCTCGTGCGCGAGCGCCGCGCCTCGGCCGCGGTCGCGGTCTCCGGGCTGGCGGTGCTGCTGGTCTACGCGCTGCTCGGCGTGCCCTACTTCTCGTGGTATTACGTGCTGCCGCTGTTCGGGGCGGCGGTCGCGGTCTGCGCGGGCCTGCCCCTGGTCATCCGTTCGCGTCTGGTCTGGGCGGCGCTCACCGTGTACGTTCTGACAGACGCGCCGTACCTGAGCATCCTCTATCTGGGCCGGAACGAGGTCGAAGGGCGCCTCTTCCGCACCGCCGCCGAGCGGCTGCGCGATGTCAGCGGAGGCCGGGGCACGGTCTTCCTCGAGCCGATCGGCCACATCGGTTACGTCACGCGCCTGCGCGTGATGGACGAAGTCGGCCTGGTCTCGCCCGAGGTGCCGCGGCGCCGCCGCCAGGGCGCGGGCTGGTACACCGACCTGGTGCGCGCGCATCGGCCGGAGTTCCTGGTCGTGCGGCCCAAGTTGATCGATCGCAACCGCGCGCTCACGGGCACCGTGGCGCCGTTCCGCTCGTTCGACGAGCGCGACAGCGTGATGTCGAACTATCAGATCGTCGGCGAGCCGCCGAAGACGGGCGATGAACTGCTCGTGCTGCGCAGGGTGCCTTGAGTTTCCTCAATCGTTCGGAGATCCCGTGAAAGCCCGCCTGCTTCTTGCCGAAGCCGCAACCAGCCACCCGGACGGCACGTTCAGCGTGCTGCGCGCGGGCGTGACCAACGTGTGGGGCGAGAATCCGCCCGTCAACCTGCAGGCCTCGCTCGTCACGCGCATCGAGGCCGATCTCGGCGACGTGGGCGACCACCGAATCGAGATCATGTGCATGGACGAGGACGGGAAGGAAATCATGCCCAAGCTCGAGGGCAACTTCCAGGTCGCGCGCGGCGGGGGCCACAACAACATCCTGCTCAA
>JBKJOC010000094.1:0-5434 GCA_046595725.1 Candidatus Eiseniibacteriota bacterium | reverse complement strand
GGTCGTGAGCACCGAGGACCTCGACGAAACGCGGCTGGTCGAGCGCGCGCGCGCCGCCTCCGGTCTCGAAGGCAAAGACCTTGCAAGCCTTGTGACCGGCAGCGCCCCCTGGACCTATGCCGAGGGAGAACGCGGCCGGCTGGTGGTGTACGACTATGGGGCGAAGCGCGGCATCCTCAGGGAGCTGGCGCGCCGCGGGTTCGCGGTCGACGTGGTGCCGGCGCACACCCCGGCCGAGGTCGTCCTCGCCTCAAGGCCGGCGGGGGTCGTGCTCTCGAACGGGCCGGGCGATCCGGCTGCGATCCTTGGCGCGCCCGGGAACGTCGCGAAGCTGCTCGGCAACGTGCCGCTGCTGGCGATCTGCCTCGGGCACCAGATCACGGGGCTCGCGCTCGGTGCGCAGACGCGGAAGCTCAAGTTCGGACACCACGGCGCGAACCATCCCGTGCTGGAGATCGAGAGCGGCCGCATCAGCGTGACCAGCCAGAACCACGGCTTCGTCGTCGACGAGGCCTCGCTGCCCGCGGGGTGCGCGGTCAGCCATCGCTCGCTCAACGATGGCGCGGTCGAGGGCCTGATGAACCGGAAGCTCGCGCTGGTGTCGGTCCAGTTCCATCCCGAGGCTTCGCCCGGGCCGCACGACAGCGCGTACCTGTTCGACCGTTTCGCCGACCTGACGGAAACGCGCCCCGTCGAGATGCCGGTCCAGGCCTGATTCCCGCCAGGAAAGGTTCAACCCAAGATGCCGCTGCGTCCTGACCTCAAGAAGGTGCTGCTCATCGGCTCCGGTCCGATCGTGATCGGGCAGGCGTGCGAGTTCGACTACTCGGGCACCCAGGCCTGCCGCGTGCTCAAGTCCAAGGGCCTCGAGGTCGTGCTGGTCAACTCGAATCCGGCCACGATCATGACCGACCGGGACGTCGCCGACCGCACCTACATCGAGCCGCTGACGGTCGAGATCCTCGAGCGCATCTTGGAGCGCGAGCGTCCCGACGCGCTCCTGCCGACAGTGGGCGGGCAGACGGCCCTGAACCTCGCGGTCGAGCTGGCGGAGAAGGGCATCCTCGCGAAGTACGGCGTCGAACTGATCGGTGCCTCACTCGAGGCGATCCATACCGCCGAGGATCGCGACCTGTTCAAGGCCGCGGCGGCGCGCGCGGGCGTCGAGACGCCGCGCTCGGGGAAGGTGAGCTGCTGGGAGGACGCCGAGGCCCTGGCGGGCGAGCTGGGCTTTCCGCTGGTGGTGCGCGCTTCGTTCACGCTCGGCGGCCTGGGCTCGGGCATCGTGGCCGACCTCGTGGAACTGCGCGAGATCGTGACGCTCGGGCTCGAAGCTTCCCCGGTCGGAATGGTGCTGGTCGAGCAATGCCTGACCGGCTGGTCCGAGTTCGAGCTCGAGGTCATGCGCGACTCCAAGGACAATGTCGTGATCGTGTGCTCGATCGAGAATTTCGACCCGATGGGCGTCCACACCGGGGACTCGATCACGGTCGCGCCCGCCCAGACGCTCTCGGACCGCGGCTACCAGGAGATGCGCGACGCCGCGCAGCGCATCATCCGCGAGATCAAGGTCGAGGCCGGCGGCTCGAACATCCAGTTCGCGGTCAACCCGCGCGACGGCCGCATGGTCGCGATCGAGATGAACCCGCGCGTCTCGCGGAGCTCGGCGCTGGCGTCCAAGGCGACGGGCTTCCCGATCGCCAAGATCGCGGCGCTCCTGGCGGTCGGCTTCACGCTCGATGAGATCCCGAACGACATCACGCGGGCGACGCCCGCGTGCTTCGAGCCCGCGCTCGATTACTGCGTGGTCAAGATCCCGCGCTGGGCGTTCGAGAAGTTCCGCGACACCGATCCGGTGCTGGGCACGCGCATGAAGTCGGTGGGCGAGATCATGGCGATCGGGCGCACGTTCCCCGAGGCGCTGATGAAGGGCCTGCGCTCGCTCGAACTGGAAGGCATCGCGATGGCGGCCGAGGTGGGCGAGGGTCCGGGCCGTCCCGAGGACGACCCGCGCACGCTGCGCGAGCACCTGCTGAGGCCGCACTGGCAGCGGCTGCAGCAGCTCTTCGCCGCGCTCGCCGTTGGCGACACGCCCGAGGAACTCGCCACCGCGACCGGCATCGATCCCTGGTTCCTCTATCAGATGAAGCGCATCACCGACACCGAGGCCGAGTGGCGCGAGCTCGATTCGCTCGCGGCGGTGACGCCCGACCGGCTGTGGCGCGCCAAGCGGCTCGGCATCTCCGACACGCGCCTGGCCGCGCTCGTGGGCGCGACCGAAGCGGAAGTCCGCACCAAGCGCCTCGGGCTCGGCATGAGCGCCTCGTTCAAGGCGGTCGACACCTGCGCCGCGGAGTTCGACGCCCGGACGCCCTACTTCTACTCGACGTACGAGGAGGAAACCGAGGCCGCGCCCGGCCCGGGCCCGCGCGTGCTCATCCTGGGCTCGGGACCGAACCGGATCGGGCAGGGAATCGAGTTCGACTACTGCTGCGTGCAGGCGGCCGAGGCGCTCAAGGAAGCCGGCTACGAAGTCGTGCTGGTCAACTCCAATCCCGAGACGGTCTCGACCGACTACGACACCTCGACCCGTCTCTACTTCGAGCCGCTGACGTTCGAGGAGGTGATGAACGTGATCGACGTCGAGCAGCCGATGGGCGTGATCGTCCAGCTCGGCGGCCAAACGCCGCTCAAACTCGCGCGCGCGCTCGAGGACGCGGGAGTGCCGCTCCTGGGCACCAGCTTCGCGAACATCGACCGGGCGGAAAACCGCCGCAAGTTCGGCGAGCTGGTCGAGCAGCTCGGCCTGCTGCAGCCGGCGAGCGCGACGGCGATCACGCCCGAGGAGGCGGTGGCGGCCGCCGAGCGCCTGGGCTGGCCCGTGCTGGTGCGGCCGAGCTACGTGCTGGGCGGGCGCGGCATGCGGGTCGTGTACGGCGCGGAGGAGTTGCTCATGGTGCTGGCGCAGGGCTTCGCGGTCTCGGCCGAGGCGCCGCTCCAGCTCGACAAGTTTCTCGAGGACGCGATCGAGGTCGACGTCGACGCGCTGGGCGACGGCACGAACTGGGTCGTCGCGGCGGTGATGGAACACATCGAGGAAGCCGGCATCCATTCGGGCGATTCGGCGTGCGTGATCCCGCCCTACTCGCTGGGCGAGGACCAGGTCAAGCGGATCGAGGAGATCACGCTCACGCTGGCGCGCGCGCTCGAGGTCAAGGGCCTGATGAACGTCCAGTACGCGGTCAAGGACGAGCGCGTCTATATCCTCGAGGCCAACCCGCGGGCTTCGCGCACCGTCCCGTTCGTCGCCAAGGCGATCGGCTGGCCGCTGGCGCGCCTCGCCGCGTTGTGCGCGGTCGGCAAGACCCTGGCCGAGCTGGGGGTGACCCGCGCGCCCCAGCCGACGTCGGTGTCGATCAAGAAGCCGGTGCTGCCGTTCGCGCGCTTCCCGGGCGAGGACGCGCTGCTCGGTCCCGAAATGAAGTCGACGGGCGAGGTGATGGGTCGCGACTCGGACTTCGGCCGCGCCTTCGCCAAGGCGCAACTGGGATCCGGCGAGGGCATGCCGCTCTCGGGCACCGCCTTCCTCTCGGTCAAGGACGACGACAAGCGCCCGGTGATCTTCATGGCGAAGCGCCTCGCCGAACTCGGCTTCAAGCTCCTGGCCACGCGGGGAACGGCGCGCTTCCTCAAGCTGAATGGACTCGAGTGCGACGTGGTGTTCAAGGTCAACGAGGGCAAGCCCGACGTGGTCGACGAGATCGCCGCGGGCAAGGTCACGCTCGTCATCAACACGCCGGGCGGGCGCGATTCGCAATACGACGAGCGCGCGATCCGGACCGCCGCGCTGCGCCACGGCGTGGCGACGGTGACGACGATCTCGGGTGCGCTGGCCGCGATCTCGGGCATCGAGGCAATGTCGCGCGGCCGGCTCGACGTGAGCGCGCTGCAGGACACGCTCGAGGAGGCGCCGTGCGCGCCCGCCTGAGCCGCCTCGCCGCCATCGGGACGATCGCGCTGCTGGCCTCGGGCTGCGCGTACTTCAACACCTTCTACTCGGCAAAGAGGAACTTCAGGGACGCCGAGCTCCAGCGCTCCCAGCAGGTCGAGGATCCCGAGGCGCGCGCGAATTCCGGCCAGGCGGCGCTCTACGACAAGGCGATCGAGGCCGCGTCCAAGGTCGTGCTCGAGTACTCCAAGAGCAAGTACGTCGACGATGCGATGCTCCTGATCGGGCGCTCGTTGCTGGCCAAGGGCGAATACGTGGGCGCGCAGGAAAAATTCGACGAGCTCAACACCAACTTCCCCCAGAGCGACCTCAAGGACCAGGCGACCTACTGGTCGGGCGTCGCCGCCGAGCGCGACCGGCGCACGGTCGACGCCTTCGCGCTTTACGACTCGATGCTGGCGAGCTACCCCAAGTCGGAACTGCGCGACAATGCGCGCCTGCGCCGCGCCGGCCTCTACCTGGCACAGAAGCAGCCCGCCCGCGCGCTCGAGGACCTGAAGGACCTCGCCGGCCGCAAGGGCGACATCGGTTACAACGCCGGCCTCAAGCTGGCCGAGGCGCTGTTCGCGCAGCGCGACTATGCGGCCGCGCGCACGGAGTTCCTGCGCGTCGCCGACCGCGCGCCGACCGAGGTGCTGCGGCTCGAGGCGCGCCTGCGCGCCGGCGATTGCGACGAGGCCGCCGGCGACTACGCGCATGCCGCCGAGTCCTACCTGCGGCTCCTGCGCGATTCGCGCACCGACGACGGCCGCGCGCGCGCGCGCCTGCGCTACGGCAGCGCGCTCGCGCTCGCGGGCGACCTCGACCGCGGGCTGGTCGAACTCAAGAACGTGGTCGACGACTACCCGCGCTCAGCCTATGCGGCCGAGGCGCTGTTCCGCACCGGCTACCTGCAGGAAGTGGTGCGGGACGATTTCGATGCCGCGGGCAAGGCCTACGAGGGCGTTGCCGAGCAGGCGCCCGGCTCGGCGTTCGCGCTCCAGGCGCGGACGAGGCGCGACAACCTGACGCAGCTTGCCGCGACGCTCGCGGCGGCGAAGGACACGACCGCGGCGGGCAAGTCCGCCGAGGCGGCGCTCCGCCAGGCCGAGCACTACCTGTTCCAGCTCGGTCGCCCGGAGCGCGCGCTCGAGGAATATGCCAGGGCCGAGCGCGAGCACCCGACCGGCCCGCTCGCCGCGCGCGCTTCGTTCGCGCGCGGCTGGGTGCTGGCGCGGCGGCTCGGGCGCCCGGCCGAGGCGAAGGGCGTGTTCGAATCCGTGATCGCCCGCTTCCCCGACACGGGCGAGGCGCGGGCCGCGCAGCGCCTGCTGACGAATCCCGCCGACAGCACGTTCGCGGTCGAGAAGCTCGCCGGCACCGCGATGCAGTTCCCGCTCGTGCCGGGCAACCCGCTCTACGTCCCGCCGGCGCCGGTGGCGGCGC
>JBKJOC010000497.1:0-5060 GCA_046595725.1 Candidatus Eiseniibacteriota bacterium | reverse complement strand
GCGCGCGTTCGCGGAGGATTCTTGACGCGCTCGCCGCTCATGATCGTGGTGCTGATCGACGCCCTGGGCTGGGACCGGGTGGGCGAAGGCGATTTCCTGCGCGCGGAGCTGCCGCAACGCCGTCCACTCGACACCGTGCTCGGATTTTCCGCGGGTGCGATCCCCGCCCTGTTGTCGGGCACGTGGCCGTCCGAGAACGGCCACTGGGTGATGTTCCACCGCGACCCGAAAAAGAGCCCGTTCGGCATCGCACGCCTGATCGCGCTCCTGCCCGCGCGCGCGCGCCGGAGCTGGCGCGTGCGGCAATGGGTCAAGGCGCGCGCCAAGGGGCACGTGCGCGGCTATTTTGACCTCTACGAGGTTCCATGGGGCGAACTCGCCGAGCTCGACGTGTGCGAGCGCGATCCCCTGTTCACGACCGGCGCGCTGCCGGGGATCGGGACGATCTTCGACGACGCCGCGGCGCGCCGGGTCCGAACGAGGGCGTGGGACTGGCGCAGCGACGATGACGCGAACGAGCGCGCTTTCGTCGCCGCGGCCTGCGCCGGCGGCGGCGAGGATGGGGCAGAGGCGGACCTGCTCTTCTATTACACTCCCGCGATCGACGCGCGGATGCATGCGCGCGGCACCCGCGCGCCCGAGGTCGACGACCGCCTCGCGCGGCTCGAGTCCGCGATCCGGCAGGCGCTCGAGGGCGCGCGCGCGTCGGGCCGCGAGGCCTGGTGCTACCTCACCTCGGACCATGGCATGACCGATGTCGTTGAACACGTCGACGTGATGGCGCGCGCGCGGGCGGCCGGCCTTTTTCAAGGCATCGATTACCACGCGTTCTACGATTCCACCATGGCGCGCTTCTGGTTCCGTAGCCCGCTCGCCGAGCAGCACCTGCGCGCCGCGCTCGAGGACCTCCCCGGACGCTTCCTGACGCGCGAGGACGAGGATCGCTTCGGCATCCACTTCCCCGACCGCCGCTACGGCGACGCGATCTTCCTGCTCGACGACGCGCGCCTCCTGGTGCCGTCGTACATGGGCAGCACGCCCGTGCGCGCGATGCACGGCTATGACCCGGCGACCAAGGGCTCGCGCGCGCTCCTGCTCTCGAACCGGACGCTGCCCGAGGGGCTCTCGCACGTGGTCGACTTCCGCGCCTTTTTCAACTCCGAGCTCGAGGCCCGGCAGGCCACGCTGGTCGGGAGCGCGCCATGAGCCTGATGCTCAAGAACCTGTCCAAGGGCTCGTTCTTCCTGACGATCGAGAGCCTCGCGGCCGTGGTCTCCGGGCTCCTGTACTCGGTGTTCGTCCTGCGCTGGCTCGGCCCGAGCTGGTTCGGCATCCTGTCGCTGGCGCTGTCCATTGTCGGGCTGGCCTCGGTGTTCACCGGCAATTTCGAGGTCTACCTCGAGCGCCATGCCGCCGAGTACGAGGCGCGCGGCCAGCACCTGCGTCTGCTGCGCGTCCACCTGTGGGCGCTGGCGGTCAAGGCGGTGCTGGGCCTGGTCGCCGGCTTCATGCTCTACCAGCTGGTGCCGTGGATCGCGGCCCAGTACGGCTTCATGAAGCTTGACGCCCTCGTGGTGCTGCTGCTGGCGCTGGTCGTGTTCGACGGCTTCTCCTCCACCGGCCGCGCGACGCTCTACGGATTGCAGGAGTTCTCGTGGATCGCGGGCCTCGCGATCCTGACCCACACGCTCAAGCTGGTCGCCGTCATCATCCTGGCCAAGACCGGACGCGGCCCGAGCTCGCTCGCGCTCACGCTCTCAGGGCTTGCGATCGTGGGCGGCCTGCTCTCGACCGGGATCGCCCTGACGCTGGCGTGGGCGCGCGCGCGCGACGCGCTGGCGCGCGGCACCGACACCAGCCCTCCCGAGGGCGCGCTCTCGATCCTGCGCGACATGTTCCGCTACTGTACCCCGCTCCTGGGCGCGCGGGCGGCGTTCATCTCGGGGCAGAACCTGAGCCGCGTCGTGCTCGGCAAGTTCTTCGACGCCGAGGCGCTCGGGCTGTTCTCGTTTGCCTTCCAGACCGTCGAACGCTTCGTCGGGTTGGTCTACGCGATCCCGTCCTCGCTCCTGCCCTCGCTCACGCAACTGGTCGCGCGCGGGGAGAACGAGCGACTGCGCCGCCTGCTCGACAAGGGCTTCCGGCTGGTGGCGACCCTGGCCTGCGCGCTCTCGTTCATGATCTTCGTGTTCGCCGAGGAGATCACGCGCGTGATCGGTGGCGAGCGCTACCTGCCGGCGGTCGGGCTCTTGCGCATCCTCGCGCTCGTGCCCTGGGTGCGTACGGCGCAACAGCCGCTGACCATGGGGTTCTACGCGCTCAGGCGCACCGGCATGGTGCTCGCGCTGGCAGTCGCCAAGTTCGCCACCGAGATGGGCAGTTATATCCTCCTGATCCCGCTGGTCGGCCTTGCGGGGGCGGCGTGGGCGAACCTCCTGGGCGCGCTGGTGTCGTTCTTCGGCGCGCTCCTCCTGGTCGGCCGCGCCGTCCCCGGGCCCCCGGGCCACCGCGGGGCCGTGATCGCCAAGACGGGCGCGCTGGTCGCGCTGGGGGCCGGCTGCGCGCTCCTCCTGCACTCGGCGCCGCTGACCCCCGGCGGGCTGTTCGCGATCAAGCTGCTCGTGCTCGTGCCGGCCTTCGTGATCGGACTCGTGACCTTCGACCTGGTGACGGATGACGACCTGAGCCGCGCCCAGGCGATCGAGCTCGAGACGCCCTGGAAGCTCGCTCTCAGGGACACCGCGATCCGCGCCGCGCGCATCGTGCGCGCGGTCGCGATGCGCCTGCGCCCCGGCGCATTCTCCACCTCCGAGGGCCACTAGGTGGGGCGGGGACGGCTCTGGTTCCAGCTCGCGTTCGGGCTCGGCCTCTCGGCCGTCCTGATCTGGCTGTCCGTGCGCACGCTCGACCTGGGCGAGGTCGTGCGGGCGCTGGCGGGGGCGAACTGGGTATGGTTCCTGCCCATCTGCGGATTGACCCTGCTGGCGTTTTACGTGCGCGCGGTGCGCTGGGGATGGCTGCTTCGGAGCGTCAAGCCGATCGGCGTGCCCAGCCTCTACGCCGCCACCATGATCGGCTTCATGGCGAACAACCTGCTGCCGGCGCGGCTGGGCGAGCTGGTGCGGCCCTGGGCGCTCGGCAGGAAGGAGCAGATCTCGCGCTCGTCGGTGTTCGCGACCGTGATCGTCGAGCGCGTGGTCGACATGTTCTGCATCCTCGTGTTCCTCGGGATCGCATTGCTGCTCCACCCGGCGCCGCCGGTGATCCAGCGCGCGGGCCTGGGGGCGCTGGTCGTCAACCTGGCGCTCCTGGTCTCTCTCATCCTGATCGAGCGGAACCCGGCTCAGGCCGATCGCCTGGCGGCGTGGTTCCAGCGCACGCTGCCGCCCGCGCTGGGGCCGAAAGTGGCGTCGCTGCTGCGGAACTTCGCGGCCGGGCTCGGCGTCTTTCGCCACGGACCCGGCCTGTTCTGGGTCACCGTCCACTCGCTGCTCATGTTCCTGGTGACCGCGCTCGGGCTGGCCGCGAGCATGGCGGCTTTCGCGCTGCCGGTGCCGTGGTACGCGGGGATCGTCATGCTGGTCGTCACCGCGTTCGGCATCATGGTCGCCCCGACGCCCGGCTACCTGGGCGCGATCCAGTACGCCTGCGTGCTCGGGCTTTCCCTGTTCGGGATCGACCGCGCGACGGCGTTCTCGTTTTCGTTGTATTACCACCTGACGCAGTTCCTGCCGATCACTGTGGTGGGGCTGATCTACCTCGGGCGCCAGGGGCTGTCGCTCGGGCAGTTGGCGAGTGCGAGCCGACAGGAGTCGACGCCGGCGGGCTGATCGCTACGGCCGCCGGCTGTGGTGCAGCACCTTGGCGACCGCGGCCACGACGTCGTCGACGTCGCCGTCGGTCATGCGGGGATAGAGCGGCAGCGTGAAGATCGAGGGATAGACCCGCTCGGCAACGGGAAAGTCCTCGGGCCTGAAACCGAGCGTGTCGCGATAGTAGGGGTGCTTGTGCACGGGGATGAAGTTGACGGTGGTGCCGATGTTCTCGGCCTTGAGCAGCTCGAGGAAGCGCGCGCGGTCGACCGTCAGGGGCTCGAGGTCGAGCCTGAGCGTGTAGAGGTGCCAGGCATGGTGGACCGCGGGCGCGGCGTAAGGCCCCGCGACGCCCTCGAATTTCGCGAACGCCTCGTCGTAGCGACGGGCGATCGCGCCGCGGCGGGCATCGAATTCGGGCCAGCGATCGAGCTGGGCCAGGCCGAGCGCAGCCGCGAGGTCGGTCAGGTTGTACTTGAAACCGGGCGCGGTGACCTCGTAGTACCACGAGCCCGCGCTCGAGTAGCGCTTCCAGGCGTCCTTCGAGATGCCGTGCAGCGACAGGACCTGCGCGCGCTCGAGGAACGGCAGGTCGCCGCTGACGAGGCAGCCGCCCTCGCCGGTGGTGATGTTCTTGATGGCGTAGAACGAGAACGCCGTCGCGTCGGCCAGCGTGCCGACCGGGCGATCCTCGAGCCGCGCGCCGAACGAGTGCGCGGCGTCGGCGAGCAGGTGGAGCCCATGGCGCACGCACAGCGGGCGGAGCGCGGCATAGTCGGCGGGATGGCCCGCGAAGTCCACGGCGATGATCGCCCGGGTGCGCGGGGTGATCGCGGCCTCGACCCGGGCCGGATCGAGGTTGAGCGTCCTGGGATCGACGTCGACCAGGACGAGGGTCGCGCCGGTGTGGAGCACGACGTTGGCGGTCGAGGCGAAGGTCCAGGTCGAGGTGATCACCTCGTCGCCCGGACCCACGCCCCACGCCAGCAGGGCGAGATGGAGCGCGCCGGTTGCGGAGTTGACCGCCAGGCCGTGCGCCGCGCCCGAGTGGGCCGCGATGCGCTTGCCGAGCTCGATGGCGCGGGGTCCGGTCGTCATCCAACCGGACTCGAGGACCTCGAGCACGGCCTGTTTCTCGGCCTCGCCGACCGAGGGCAGCGCGACCGGCAGGAACTTCGCGCGCACGGGCGTCCCGCCGTCGGCGGCGAGGCGGCCGAACGACGTGTCCTGGCTCACCGGAGCGCCGCT
>JBKJOC010000421.1:0-2724 GCA_046595725.1 Candidatus Eiseniibacteriota bacterium | reverse complement strand
TGCCGGAAAACGGCGCGGGTCGACCAGGAAGTTCGCCAGGCGCGGATCGAATCCGCGCAGGATGCGCGGGCCCTCGGGGCCGGTCAGGAGGTCGATGGTCGCGCCCGGGAACGCGTCGAGCAGCAGTCGGAGCGCGGGCGTCACGAGCACGAGGTCGCCGCCGCGGCCGACGCGCACGGCGAGGATCCTGCGCGAAGCGGTGGTTTGCATCGGGTGGCGGCCTCCTCCATACTGCGCGGCATCATGCACCTCAACGCCCCGATCTCGCCCGGTGAATTCCTCGACAAGCTGACGATCCTCGAGATCAAGATCGAGCGCATCGCCGATCCCGGCAAGCTCGAAAACGTGCGGCGCGAGCGCGCCCTGTTGCGCGCCGAGTGGGAGGCCTCGCCGCTCGCTCGCGCCGACGTGACCGCGCAGTTCGAAGAGCTCAAGCAGGTCAACCAGGCGTTGTGGGAGATCGAGGACGAGATCCGCGTGAAGGAGGCGGCGCAGGCGTTCGACGCCGAGTTCGTCGAGCTCGCACGTGCGGTCTACCGCACGAACGACCGGCGCGCTGCCATCAAGCGCGCAATCAACCTCGCGCTAGGTTCGGACCTGATCGAGGAGAAGTCCTACAAGGGCGGCTGAGTTGCCTCGTGCGTGGATCCGCCCCGGGGCGGGTAATATCCCCGTAACGCATTGTGGCGCAACGACCAGTTTGAAACCTAGCCGCCCCGGGGCGGGTACACATCAGGCCGGCGATGCCTTCGGGATCGCACTCTTCACGAATGCCGCCAGGTCCTGCTTGAGCCGGGCTAGCGAGGGCTCGTGGATGTACATCATGTGCCCGCCCTCGTAGTACCCCATCGTGATGTTGCCGCGCAGGCTCTCATCGAGCTCGAGATGATGGAACGTGTACTCGGTCGCGAAGTAGGGCGTCGCGAGGTCGAAGTACCCGTTCGCCACGAACACCTTGAGGAACGGGTTGATGGTCATCGCCTTGCGCAGCGTCTCCGAAACCTCGACGAAGCGGTTCTCGTGCTCGGCGAAGCGCCAGTTCTCGTTCGCCTTGAAGTTGAGGATTTCGTACGGCAGGTCGCTCTCGAAGCCCAGTTCGCCGCGGACGTACTCATTGAAGGCCGCCGTGTAGGGACCCATGATGTTCATCATGCTCGGGTCGTGGCCGATCGACTCGCCGACGGCGTCGCGGTCGATGCCGGTAAAGCGGCTGTCGAGCCGGCCGACCGTGCGGCGCTGATCGCGCAACAGTTCCTTGGTGAAGCGCAGGTGCTCGATGCGGAGATTTGCGCGCTCGAGCCATGCGGCGGAGAGCCCCGTCAAGCGCGCGGCTTTCGCGGCCACGCGCGCGCGTTCGGCCGCCGGCAGCGCGGCTCCCTTCATGAGCGCGGGTGCGTACTCCTCGAGCGCGAACGCCTCGGCCTCGCGCAGCGTGGCCTTGAGGTCCTTCTGCAGCTCGGGCGCGAGCCGCTTGTGGAACCAGGCGGTGGCTGTATAGGAGGGCAGGTAGAGGATGTAGGGCAGGTCGTTGGTCGGGCCGAAGTCGAGCGTCTGGAAGTCGAGCACCGACGACACCAGCATGAGCCCGTTCAGGTACATGCCGTGCCGCTCCTGCAGGTAGCCGGAGAGCCCGGCGGCGCGCGTCGTGCCGTAACTCTCACCGATCAGGAACTTGGGCGAGAGCCAGCGCCGGTAGCGCGAGGTGTAGAGCCGGATGAAGTCGCCGACCGACTCGATGTCCTTCTTGAAGGTGTGAAAGTCCTTGGCTTTCTCGCCCACGACGGGGCGGCTGAAGCCGGTGCTGATCGGATCAATGAACACGAGGTCGGTGGTGTCGAGCAGGCTGTGCTCGTTGTCGGCCAGCGCATAGGGCGGCTGGGTCAAGTTGCCGACTTCGTCCATCACGACGCGTCGCGGACCGAGCACACCGAGATGCAGCCACACCGACGACGAGCCCGGCCCGCCGTTGAACGAGAACGTCAGCGGCCGCTGCGCGACCGACCCCGACTCCTTGAGCGTGTAGGCAGTGAAGAACACGCTGGCCCGCGGCTGGTGGCCGTCGGACTGGCCCTCATGCTCGCCTTTTTTCTCCGCCTCTTCGCGCAACACCAGGGTACCGGTGGTCACGGTGTAGGCGATCGTGCGGCCTTCGATCAAGACGCTGTGGTCGGTAATGACGATCTGGTCGGTGGGCTCGGGCTTCGGAGGCGCGAGGGCGGCTTCGGGCTTGTCGGTCATCGAATCTCCGGAGGGATTGCGCGACGGGCGGACAGCGGACCGCGGCATTCTAGCCCCGGGAGCCAAAACCGAAAAGCGCCCCTCGTGGCGGAGGGGCGCTCTCGTTCGGCGTTCACAGGATACGCGGGGGTTCGTCCGGGGTACCTATCGCTGTGGGCGAGAAAGGCCTTCGCCACACCCACCGCACCGATGGTGAAGCCCCGGCGGTCCCCACACGTTCCTGGCCGCTCGACTGGTTGCGCGGGGGAAACCCGCGCGGTCCGTTCCATCTTCCGGCCCCATCCGCAAGGAGACCGGCGTTCCATGAGATCCAAGGGCGCTTGATGTCGAATCGTGGTGCGGCCCCGGGATCTCGTGGTGGTTGCACTGTTACGTGCTGCGACCGCCGCGGCTGGTGAGGGCGATCACGATGATCAGGAACACGCCGACTGCGGCTGCCCAGATCCACGGATTCGCATACCAGGTCGTCGTGCTGGTTGCAGTGTT
>JBKJOC010000360.1:0-7972 GCA_046595725.1 Candidatus Eiseniibacteriota bacterium | reverse complement strand
AACAACCGCATCCTGACGCCGCCCGGCCTCGCCGACCTCAATGGCGACGGCACGCTGGACGTGATCGTGGGCTCGAGCTCGGGGCGCCTCTATGCCGTGAACCTGATCACCAAGACGATTCTGCCGGGCTTTCCGGTCACGACCACGGGAATCATCTCGCTTCCGCCGGCGCTCGGCGACGTCAACGGCGACGGGCAGACCGACGTCGTCGTGGCAGCGAACCTGCGCTACATCTACGCCTACCCGCGCACCGGCGTCGCGCCGCTGGCCGGCTGGCCGCGCATCTTCCCCTCGGGCAGCACGCTCACCCAGCCGATCCTCGTGCCGGTGACCGGCAGCCCGGGACTCGCCGTCTCGTTCGGCCAGGCTCGCCTGGACTCGGTGTTCGCGCACGTCGTGGGCGCCAACAGCGCGAGCAAGACGGGCTGGCCCAAGCGCCTTCACGGCACGACGATCTTCGGCCCGGTCGCGGGCGACTTCGACGGCAACAACAGCCCCGACTTCGTGTTCTCGACCAACACCGACTCGATGTACGTGTTTTTGGCAAACGGCGGCCGCGCGTTCACCAAGTATTATCTCTCGGAGGGCGACGTCGAGGTGACGGGCCTGGTCGACGTCGACCTCGACGAGCGGCCGGAAATCATCGCGATCTCGGACCACGCGACCATGCTCGGTGTCCGCTTCAACGGCCTGCTGACGCGCTCGTTCGATCGCCTGGTGCTCTACACCGAAACCGGCCAGCCGCCCGCCTTTGGCGACCTCGGCAACGACGGCTCGATGGACATGGCGCTGAGCGACCTCGGCCAGCCCATCCTCTATTCGTTCGGGTTCGGATCGTGGAAGCCGCAGTGGTCGCCCTGGCCGATGAAGGGACACGACGCTCGGCGCACGCACGCGTTCTCGGGACTCACGGTCGTGGGCGCGTTCGACGACGGCCTCCCGATCGCGGCGACCGGCTGGGCGCGCGCGGTGCCGAACCCGGCGGCGGGACGCGTCGCGCTCTCGCACTCGCGCCCGCTTTCAGGCCGCTTCGAGGCCGCGATCTTCGACCTGCGCGGGCGCCTGGTGCGCCGGATTGCGGCCGGCGAGGCGCGGGCCGGCGAGGGTTCGCCGACCTGGACCTGGGACGGGACCGACGAGCACGGCAGCGGGACTGCGGCGGGCGTCTATTTCTATCGCGTCGTGGACACGCAGGGCGCGATGACGACGAGGCTGGTGCGATTGCGCTAGCTGGAATAGACTCCTCCGGTTTTTGACCCGGAGGCTCCACTATGATTCCAAGTCGCGCGATCCCGCTGATCCTCGTCCTTGCCTGCTCGCCGCTGCCGGCCGGTGCCGACCACACGATGGAAACCGCAACCATGCCCGCCGCCGCGCCCGCAGTCGGGGCACGCCTGCCGCTCTACACCGACCTTGGCACCTGGCGTCACGCGATCCGGACGCGCTCGCCGCGGGCGCAGAAATATTTCGACCAGGGCCTGCGCCTGGTCTATGCCTTCAACCACGACGAGGCGATCGCCGCCTTCGCCGAGGCCGAGCGCCTGGACTCGACATGCGCCATGGCGCCCTGGGGCATCGCGCTGGCGTACGGGCCGAACATCAACCTCCCCATCGATCCCGAGCGCGAGCGCTCAGCCTATGCCGCGATCGCGCGCGCGCAGCAAAAGTCCGCCTTCGCCGGCAAGGTCGAGCACGAGTACATCGCTGCGCTTGCGCGGCGCTACTCCGAGCGCGGCGACGGCGATCGCCGGAAGCTCGACCAGGCCTACGTCGACGCGATGCGGCAGGTCGCGCGTCGCCATCCGGAGGATGCCGACGCGCAGGTGCTGTTCGCCGAGGCGCTGATGAACCTGCGGCCGTGGGACCACTGGACGATCGACGGCAAGCCGCAGCCCGGCACCGGGGAAATCCTGCTCACGCTCGAGCGCGTGCTGCGCAAGGTGCCGAGCCACCCGGGCGCGAACCACTACTACATCCACACCGTCGAGGCCTCGCCCAACCCGGGGCGCGCGCTCGCCGCTGCGGGGCGCCTGCCGGGGCTCATGCCGGGCGCGGGCCACATCGTCCACATGCCAGCGCACATCTACGAGCGCACGGGGCGCTACGCCGACGGCGTCAAGGCAAACGAGCGCGCGGTCGAGGTCGACGAGGCCTACATCAAGGCGCGCAATCCGCAGGGCGTCTACCCGCTCATGTACTACACGCACAACCTCCACTTCCTGTGGGCGGGGCTGTGCGACACGGGCCGGAGCGCGGAGGCGATCGAGCGCGCGCGCCAGGTCGCCGGCCGGGCCACGCCCGACATGGTCGCGATGATGCCGATGATGGAGTTCGTGCCGCCGACGACCTACTACGCGCTCGCGCGCTTCGGCCGCTGGGACGCGCTGCTGGCCGAGCCCAGGCCGCCCGCGGCCATGCGCTACACGACCGGCATGTGGCACTACGGCCGCGGACTCGCGCTGGCGGCAACCGGAAAGCTCGAGGAGGCGGCGGCCGCGCGTGACAGCCTCGACGAGATTGCCGACGCCCTGTCCGCCGACCTGGTGGTGGGCATCAACGCGGCGAAGCCGATCCTGCGGGTGGCGGGAGCGCTGCTGGCGGGGGACGTCGCGTATCGCGCCAGGCGCTACGACGACGCGATCGGGCACTTCGAGGACGCGGTTCGCAAGGCCGACCAACTCAAGTACGACGAGCCACCCGCGTGGTACCAGCCACCGCGCCAGTTCCTGGGCAAGGCGCTGCTCGATCACGGCCGCGCCGAGGCGGCGGAAATCGTGTATCGCGAGGACTTGAAGCGCTACCCGAACATGGGCTGGTCGCTGCTCGGGCTGGCACAGGCGCTCGAGGCGCAGGGCAAGCGGGAGGCCGCGCTGGCGGCGCGCGCGCAGTTCGAGAAGGCGTGGGCGGCCGCGGACGTCAAGCTCGAGGCCTCGCGCTTCTAGTCGCCGCGGTAGGTGCAGCTCGCGGTGCAGGTCTCGTGCACGGTGATCGAGGTGAGCAGCGGCATCGAGGGCTTGAGGCGCGCCCAGATCCAGCGCGCGACGTGCTCGGAGGTGGGGTTCTCGAGGCCCTCGATGTCATTGAGATGGCGATGGTCGAGCGCGAGCCGGACGGGCTCGAACGCGCTCGTCAGGTCCGCGTAGTCCATCACCCAGCCGGTAACCGGGCCCACCGGGCCGGTGACGCGCAGCGTCGCACGGAACGAGTGCCCGTGCAGGCGGCGGCACTTGTGGTCCTCGGGAACATTCGGCAACAGGTGCGCCGACTCGAAGCGAAACGTCTTGGCGAGTTCCATCTTCATCGCAGCACTCCTTCGGACGATCAAACGCCCCTTGCCGTCGGATCCCAGATCACCTTGTGCATCTGCAACTGGAAGCGCGCCTCGAGGCCGTCCTCGATCATCCAGCGCGCCACCTCGGCCGGCGCCAACAGGCCGTGCGCGACCGAGAGCAGCACCGGGCAGCGCGCCAGCAGGCCACGCTCCTTGATCGTGTTGCGCGCCCACTCGTAGTCCGCGCGATCGGCCAGCACGAACTTGATCTCGTCGCGCGGGCCAAGGGCGTCGAGGTTCTCCCAGCGGTTCCTGGCGGACTCGCCGCTCCCCGGACACTTGAGGTCGACGATCCGGATCACGCGCGGGTCGACCTTCGACACGTCGAGGCTGCCCGAGGTCTCGAGCAGTACGCTGTGCCCCAGGTCCGCCAGCCGCGACATCAGCGGGAAGACCGCCGGCTGGAGCAACGGCTCGCCACCCGTGATCTCGATCATGTGGACCCCGCGCCCGTGCGCGTCCTGGACCACGTCGTCGACGGTGCGGCGCTCACCCTCGTCGAACGCGTGCGGCGTATCGCACCACGAGCACCGCAGGTGGCACGCCGACAGGCGCACGAACGTGCACGGCAGGCCGGCGCGGGTGGACTCGCCCTGGAGCGAGACGTAGACCTCGTGCACGACCAGCGTCGCATCGGGCGCCGCGGCGGGAACTCCGGGCGCGTCCTTGAGGATCTTCAGGCGGGAGCTCACGGGCGCGATCATACCCCAGTCGCCCCGGTTCCCTCGGGCGCCTCGGTCGCCTCAGTCGCCTCAGTCGCCGAGCGTGACCCCGAGCCGGAAGAATCTCTCCGCCCGCCGCCAGAGTTGCCCGCGCTCGGAGACGCCGGTGGTGTACCCGGCCGCGACGCGCAGCGGGAAGCCGCGCCCCCGGGCCAGCCGCATGCCCAACTCGTAGGACTGGTTGACGCGATTGGCGTTCTCGCGCTTCATGCGGAGGTCGAGCGCGGCGTAGGGGACGAGCCCCCGGGGCGCCTGGGTGCGGAAGCGAACTTCGCCGCCCGCCTGGACCTGGAATGCCGGCGCATCCGGCTCGCCCCTCAGCATGAACGTCGGGCCCGCGTAGCAGGTCAGGCGGCGCGAGCCCTTGTAGGCCAGGATGAAGGAGACGGTTTCGCGCGAGAAGCCGATCCGGTTGCGCTCGATGTTGCGCTCGCCGTCGGCGAGATGACTCGAGACATGGCCGTAGCGGAGTCGGGACGCAAAGGCGCCGCGCCGGCTCTCGAGCGCCATGCCGAACGAGCCGTCGACGGTCTCGAGCGGGAAGTCGAAGCCGGGCGTCTGCCTGAGCCAGCCCCAGAGCATGCCGTCGACGCGCAGGTCGTGGGCGCCGGCGCGCGCGAGCGCGATGCTGCGTCCCGCGTAGGCGGAAACGAAGCCGCCTTCGATCCAGTCGAAGCCGAAACGCGGCTCGCGCGGGTCGGCCACGAGGGCCGGAAACGTGCGGCCCTCGGGAAAGAGGCTCGCCGCCGCGCGCGCAGGATGCGGCGCAAGGAGGAGGAAGACGATGGCAAAGCAGGCGCCGCGCATGGGCGCGCAGTATACACGAGCACCGCGGGTGCTCAGGAAGAGGGCGCGCATCGTCGTGGATGCCGCGACCCGGGTGCGCGCCGTGCTCACCCTGCCCGCCGCGCGCGCGCGCAAACCGCTCAAGGTCGCGCTCGTCATGGGCCACGGCGCGGGCGGCACGATGGAGCAGCCGCAGGTGGTCGCGCTGGCCGATGCGCTCGCCGCGCGGGGCGCGCTCGTCCTGCGCTTCAACTTCGCGTATGCCGACGCCGGCCGCCGCGCGCCCGACCGGCCGCAGTTGCTGGGCGCGACCTTTCGGGCGGCTGCCGCGTGGCTCGAAGCACGCCCGGAGGCGCGGGGCCGCTCGCTCGTCCTGGGCGGCAAGTCGATGGGCGGGCGGATCGCCACCCACCTGGCCGCGCTGGGCGATCGCTGCGACGGGCTTTGGCTGCTCGGCTATCCGCTCCATCCCGCGGGCCGGCCGGAGGTGATGCGCGACGCGCACCTCAAGGACGTCAAGTGCCCGCTGTTGTTTCTGGAAGGCACGCGCGATCCGCTGTGCGAGCTGGCGTTGCTGCGCCCGGTCCTGAAGCGGCTCGGCCGGCGCGCGACGCTCCACGTGGTCGAGGGCGGGGACCACTCGTTCAAGGTGCCGAAGAAAACCGGGCGGAGCGAGGAGGAGGTGCGCGCGGAGCTGGTCGAGGCCAGCGCGCGCTGGCTCGCAAAGCTCAAGCCAGGGGCGGCGCGATCACCGGCGGCGGCGCGGCCGAAGCGGTCGCCAGCGCCTTCGTCCGCCACGCCCCGCGGCGGAACCAGTAGACGAGAATCGCGACCCGCACCGCGCAGGTGATCGTGATCATCCAGGCGATCCCGTCGATCCCGAGTCCGAGCCCGAAGGCGAACAGGCTGGCGAGCGGGATCCGCAGCAGCGAGACGGTGGTCGAGATCACCATCGGGGGCAGCGTGTCGCCCGCCCCCGAGAACGCCCCGTTCATGACCAGCTCGATGCCCGTGAACGCCTGCGTGAGCCCGAGGATGCGCAGGTAGGGCACGCCAGTCCGGATGACCTCGGGGTCGGAAGTGAAGAACGACAACAGCGTCTCGGGGATCGCGAGCATCGCGATCATCATCGCCGCGCCCAACGACGCCATGAGGCCGGCCGACAGCCAGGTCGCGCGCTCGGCGCGGTCGGGCCGGCGGGCTCCCAGGTTCTGGCCGACGATCGCCTCGCAGGCCAGGCCGAAGCCGGCGGCCACGAGGTAGGTGACCGCCTCGACGCGGTTGGAGACGCCCACGACCGCCACCGCCGCCGTGCCGAAGCGCGCCGCGACGTGCGCGAAGTAGAGATAGACCATCGAGAACAGGATCCCGATCAGCGCATACGGGATGCCGATCTTCGCCAGTCCAAGCACATACAGGGTGTTGAACCGCCGCAATGCCGCGAACTCGAGTGGGAACGCGGGATGGCGCTTCACGGCGAGGGCGATGAACCACGCCACCGCAAATGCCTGCGCGATCACCGTCGCGACCGCCGCACCTTGCACGCCCATCGCCGGCACCGGCCCCCAGCCGAAGATCAGCAGCGGATCGAGCGCCGCGTTGAGCGCCAGGGAGCAGGCGACGACCAGGAGCGGGGTGCGCGTGTCCCCCGCGGCGCGCATCGTGGACTCGGCCCAGACGTAGAGCACCGACAGCACCGCGCCCAGCAGCAGGATGCGCACGTAGCCGACCGCGAGCGCGACGACGTCGGGGGCGGTGCCCACCAAGTGGAACAGCGGCCCGACCGCCAACTCTCCGATCACGGTGAGCGCGACGCCGATCAACACCGCGAGCAGCGCCGCCTGGGCCGCGGCGTAGGCGGCTTCCCTGGGCTCCTTCGCCCCGATATGGCGCGACACTGTGGCGGTGACGCCCACGCCGGCGATGTCGGCGATGGCGTAAAGCGTCCACAGGAGAAAGAACGAGGTTGTCACCGCCGCGGTGGCCGAGGCACCGAGGCGACCCACCCACATCACGTTCACGAGGTGGAACGCCGTGTGACAGGCCTGCATGATTACGACCGGGGTGGCCAGGCGCACGAGCGCGCCGAGGAGCGGGCCCTTCGTGGAATCGACCGCCGAGCTCACTCAAGCGCGCCTAGGCCGAGACCGAGCCGTCGCGCGCCAGGAAGTCGCGGATGAAGAGGTTGTAGCCGGTCGCCGCCTGGGTGCGCGCGATCTCGTTATAGCGCGCCTTGACCGCGGGATCGGCGGCCTGCCAGGCGTGGACCGCGCGTGCGAACGCGCCGCGGGCCGCGCGCTGACCGGGGCTCTTCGGGTTGGAAGGGGAGGCGTAGCGCTTGAGATAGGGCCGGCCCTTGCGGCTGGAGAGGATGTAACCCTCGGCCAGGCGGGCGATCAGCTCCTCGGAGATCTTGGGCGGGCGCTTGCGCGGCATGCCGGGAAGGCTAACATTCCTTCGACGGTGTTGAAACGTTGTTGGTTCGAATTTGTAGCCCCCGGCGCCAAGCCGCCTTGACCGCCCTCGGGCCCTCGGTCAAACTCGGCCCGGGCGGTCAGGAAGGCCGCAGCCCGTATTCCGGCTCCAAGGAGGAGGTCCCATGAAATTCCTCGTGTTCCTGGTGTTATTGGGTCTGGTGCTCTATTTCGCCCCGGCCCCGCTCGGTCACGCCGAGCAGTCGGTCGAGATCGCCGCCAGCCGCGACCGCGTCTGGAGCGTGATGGCGGACGTCTCGAGCGCCCGGCTCTGGGATCCGGCCATGAAGGACATGAAGATCGTCTCCGACACCAAGGTCGGCCCCGGGACCGAGCGCTTCGCCGCCGGCCCCCTGGTCAAGACCCACGAGACGGTCAAGGACTGGATCGCCTACAACCGCCTGGTGTTCGACGTCACGCACGAGCCCAGGATCACGAAGTTCGAGAGCTCGACGCTCACGATCGAGCCCGGGGAGCGCTCCGGTGCCCGGGTGCGGTGGTCGATCGATTACCAGATGGCGGGCGGATACCTGGGGCACTTTGCGGACAAGTTCCTGCTCGGCAGCGTCCATGCCGGAAGGATTTCGGACGGGCTCGCCAATCTCAAGCGCTACGCCGAGACGGGGGAGACTCCCATCGGCCTGTAGGTGTACCATCGA
>JBKJOC010000333.1:0-6058 GCA_046595725.1 Candidatus Eiseniibacteriota bacterium | reverse complement strand
CCACGATGCCGTGCTCGACGGCGAGGTGGTCGTGCTCAAGGAGGACGGCACGACCGACTTCCAGGCGCTCCAGAACCACATCAAGCGCGGCAAGTCGGACGACCTCGTCTACTACGCATTTGACCTCCTCCACCTGGATGGCCACGACCTCACCGCCCTCCCCCTGACCCGGCGCAAGCAAGCCCTACGAAGCCTCCTCGACGCGCTCGGCCGACAGGACCGGATCCGCTACAGCGACCACGTCGTCGGCCATGGCGAAGCCATGTTGGCGAACGCCTGCGGCCTGGGGCTCGAGGGCGTGATCGCCAAGCGCGCCGACGCCCCCTATCGCGGTGGTCGCGGCAAGGACTGGCTCAAGCTCAAATGCATCGAGAACCAGGAGTTCGTGATCGGCGGTTGGACCGACCCGGCCGGCAGCCGCAAGGGCGTGGGCGCGCTTCTCCTCGGCGTGTACGACGAGCGGAAGGAGTTGCAGTACGCGGGCCGGGTCGGCACCGGCTTCACCGACCAGTCGCTGGCGGACCTGGCGAGGAAGCTTGGCAAGCTCGCAACCACGAAGACGCCGTTCAAGACCAGGCCGCCCGGCCCGGCAGGGTCGATGCACTGGGTGACCCCGACGCTCGTGGCCGAGGTCGAGTTCACCGAGTGGACGCGCGACGGCCACCTGCGCCATCCCTCGTTCCATGGCCTGCGCGAGGACAAGCCCGCGGGTCGGGTCGTGCGCGAGCGCAAGGTCGCGCCGCCCGTGAAACCCGCGTCCGCGCGCAACGGGGGGACGCCGCGCGTCACCCCGGGACGCCTCAGGACCGGCGACGCCGAGGTCGGCGACGTGCGCATCAGCCATCCGGACCGTGTCATCTATCCGCAGCTCGGGATCACGAAGAAGGAGCTGGCTGAGTACTATCTCTCGGTCGCGGAGCGCATGCTGCCGCACGTCACGGGACGGCCGCTCATGCTGCTGCGCTGCCCGCAGGGTCAGTCCGGCCAGGGATTCTTCCAGAAGAACGCAGGCGTCTCCATCCCCGGGGGCATCGGGACGGTCCGGATCCCCGACGGAAAGGGTGGCCCGCCTTCGACCTACCTGAAGATCGAGACCGCGGAAGGCATCGTCGGGCTCGTGCAACTGGGTGTCGTCGAGATCCACATCTGGGGATCGCGCGAGCGGCACCTCGAGAAACCCGACCGCATCGTGTTCGACCTCGACCCCGACCCGACCGTCAAGTGGGACCGCGTCGTTCGCGCCGCAGCGACGGTGCGCGAGGAGTTGACCCGGATCGGGCTCAAGTCGTTCCTCAAGACGACGGGCGGCAAGGGCCTGCACGTGGTCGCCCCACTCGAGCCGGTCGAGCCCTGGGACATCATCAAGGAGGCGACCCGCCAGATCGCGCTCAACGTGGTCGAGGACGATCCCAAAGGCTTCACCGTCCAGCTTGCCAAGGCAAAGCGAACGGACAAGATCTTCATCGATACCCTGCGGAATGGACGCGGCGCGACCTGGATCGCGCCCTACGCGGCGCGCGCGCGCGAGGGCGCGGGCATATCGATGCCGCTTGCCTGGAGCGCGCTCGCTGGAGTGGACCCGGGGAGCTTCAACGTCGGGACGGTCACCGACTCGAAACGCGGCGCCGACCCGTGGAGGGAGATCGATCGCATCAAGCAGAGACTTCCCCGCGCGAAACGGCCCTCCGTCAGCGCGAAGAAGTGAGTCCCTCGACGACGCGCACCAGTAGCGTGTCGTCCGGAGCGCGGCCGGTCTTCCAGGCGCGTTCGCAGCGGTAGAGCAGGTCGAGCCCGCGGGCGATTTCCGCGGGCGTCCACTTTGCCGCGATCAGGCCCGAGCGCCTGCGGTCGCGCACCCATCCGCCGCCCCCGCCGGTCAACCTGAGGGCCCCCGCGAGCAGCGTCACGAACTGGAACAGGATCGAGCCCGGCGACTCGCCGCCTTCAAGCGCGCGCAGGAGGCAGTTCATCGCGAGCGCGGCCTTGCGCTCGGCGACGGCGTCTGCCAGGTCGCCGAGTGTCGCGCCGCCCGCCGGGTGGACGATCGAGAGCGCCTGCTCGCGCGTGACTTCCTCGCCCTCGCCGGCCCACGCCGCCAGCTTGTCGAGTTCGTTGAACACTTCGCCGGCGTCGAGGCGCGGAAGCTCGAACAGTGCGTCCCAGGCGTCGGGCGCGAGCGTCAGGCCCCGGCGGCCGGCATGGCGGTCGGCCCAGTGCCGGAGCTCGCTCGGCGGCAGGCCGTCGAGCGCGAACACGCGGGCGCAGGCGGCGCGCAGCGGATTGAGGTGCTTGCGCTCGGAGTCCCCCGCCGACTCGACGAACACCAGCAGGTTCTCGGGCGGGATCTGCGCCAGAGCCTGGCCCACCGCCACGGGCACGCTGGCCGAGCGCGCCCAGTCCTCGACCTTGAGCACGACCACGAGCGAGCGCGAGGCGAACAGCGACCCGCCCTGGACCGCGCCCAGCACGTTCGAAGGGCCCGCCTCCCCCGCCCGCAGGACCGACGGCGGCGAGTCCGGCACGGCGAGGAGCCACGCCTCCTTGAGCGCGTGCAGGATCTCGGCCTTGAGCGACTCGTCGTTGCCCGACAGATAGGTCGTGCCCGGGGACTCGGCGGCGCGCGCGAGCCAGGCCTCGCACGCGGCGGGACCACCCGCGCGTGGCGCGGCCGCGGCGGTCGACCGGCCCTTGGAAGGCGCACGCTTGGTCGCGACCTTGCCGGCAGCCCGCTTGACCTCTGTCACCAGTTTTCCACCGTTCGGTTGAGGATCGCGTCGGCCAACTTGTCGATCGCGCTCAGGCGGCCGGCGGTCTCGGTCTGTGGCGGCTGCCCGCCGACGGCGGTCACGAAGTAGTTGGCCGTGCGGACCAGTGCGTCGTCCTTCCACAACTCGCGATTCTTGACGCGGTCGCGCACGGTGACGCTGACGGTGACGGCGACCTGGTACTCCTGTGCCTGTTCCTGGGAATTGAAGCCGAACACCGCGTTGCGGTAGGCGGCAATACTGCCGGTGACGACGAGATCGGCCTGGTCCTCGGCGACGACGCGCAGCTTGGAGTTGCGGATGAAGCGGTTGACGACGGCGGTCGTCACCTCTTCATCCAGCAGGGGCTGGGTCGTCCGGTTCTGGAAGACCGGTACCGCGATGGTCTTGAGGTGGGTCGGAAACAGCGACGGGTTGGGCGAATAGCTGCAGCCCCCCGCCACCAGTGCGACCAGGAGAAGAAGGGCCCTAGGTGTGGCCGACACGCGAGTGCGGCTCCTCGTCCTTCATTCCGAACTGCTTCATGCGATAGCGCAGCTTGTCGCGCTTCATGTTGAGCGCCTCGGCTGTCTTGCTCTGGTTCTCCTCGCTCAAATGGTAGGCCTTGAGGATCAGCTGGCGCTCGATCTCCTCGACCAGCTTCTCGAACTCGATGCCCTCGCTCGGGAGGTCGGGCGAGCCTAGGATCGCGTCGAGCATGTTGCCGATCGTCTGCGCCGTCTCGCGCCGCCCGCCCGGGCCGGTGCCGGGGCCGAGCTGCAGGTGTTCGGGCTTGATCTCGTCGCCGCGCTCGAGCAGCACGGTGCGCTCCATGTGGTTGCGCAGCTCCCGCACGTTGCCCGGCCACGGATACATCTGGAGCATGACCCCGGCCTCGGAGGAGAAGCCCTTGAACTGCTTCTTGAACGCGCTGTTGAAGCGCTCGCGGAAGTGGTTCGCCAGCGGCATGATGTCGGCCTGGCGCTCGCGCAGCGGCGGAACGCGCAGGGAGACGACGTTCAGGCGGTAGTAGAGGTCTTCGCGGAACTGGCCGGCGTGGACCTGGCGGTCGAGGTCCTGGTTGGTCGCCGAGACGATGCGCACCGAGACCGTGATGTCTTTGACGCCGCCGACGCGCTTGAACGTCATGCGCTCGAGCACGCGCAAGAGCTTGACCTGGAGCTGGACCGGCATCTCGCCGATCTCGTCGAGGAACAGCGTGCCGCCGTGCGCCAGCTCGAGCAGTCCCTGCTTCTGCGCGCGCGCGTCCGTGAACGCGCCCTTCTCGTGGCCGAAGAGCTCGCTCTCGAGCAGGTCCTTGGGGATCGCCGAGCAGTTGAGCTCGACGAACGGCTTGGATTCTCGCGCCGACAGCTTGTGGATCAGGCGCGCGATCATCTCCTTCCCGGTCCCGGACTCACCCTCGATCAGGACGCTCGTGGTCTCGCCCTGGGCGACGTTCTCGAGCTTGTCGTACAGGTTCATCATCGGGGTCGAGTGGCAGCGCAGGTAGCCTTCCTCCTGCATCGCCGCGATCCGCAGGTGCTCGACCTCGCGCGAAAGCCGGATCTTCTCGAAGCCGCGCCCGACGATGGTATTGAGCTCCTCGAGCTGGAGCGGCTTCTTCAGGAAGTAGAACGCGCCCAGGCTCATGGCCCGGACCGCGGTCTCGGTCTCGCCGAAGGCCGTGATCACGATCACGATCGTGTCCGGGGCGACCTGCTTCCATTCCTCGAGCAGGTCGAGGCCGTTGGTCTCCCCCAGTTTCATGTCGAGGATCACGACGTCGGGCAGCTCCTCGTTGAACATCGCCCGCGCCTCCTCGCCGTCGCCGGCCGAGCGGACGTGGTAACCCTCGTCCTTCAGGCTGCGGCTCACGAAGTGACGGATCGAGTCCTCGTCATCCACCACCAGGATGTTGGCGCTAGACATCCTCGCCTCCCTGAATCGGCTCGACCGGCAGCTCGAGCGTGAACGTGGTGCCGCGGCCCGGCTCGCTCGCGACCCGGAGCGTGCCGCCATGGCGCTTGACGATGTCGTGCGTAATATAGAGCCCCAAGCCCGTTCCGCCCTTCTTGGTCGTGAAAAAAGGATCGAACAGGCGATCGACGTGTTCCGCCGCGATCCCCAGCCCGTCGTCGACAACGGTCGCGACCACGAGGATGGTGCCGGGCGGGTGCGGATAGGCATCGGCCTCGGCCAGGCGCTTCATGAACCGGAGGAGGACCGTGCTCTTGGGCCGCGAGGCCTCGATCGCGTTCTTGATCAGGTTGATGAACACCTGCTGCATCTGGTCCGGGTCCACCCGCACGGTCGGCAGCCCGAACGGGACGTCCCACTTGATCGTGATCTTCTTGTCCTTGACCAGCGGCCGCAGCGAGAGCAGCGCGCGGTCCGCGATCTCGGGCAGCGCGCGGTCGGTGACCGAAAGGCGCGACGGGTGCGTGATGTGGAAGAGGTCCGAGACGATGCGATCCAGCCGCGCGATCTCGCTCAGGATGAACTTGTAATTCTCGTGGTCCGGGTGATGCGCGGGAATCGATTTCTTGAGGTACTGCGCCCCGGCCGCGATGCCGGCCAACGGATTCCTGATCTCGTGTGCCACGCTCGAGGTGAAGCGCCCGAGGGCCGCCAGCCGGTCAAGTTGGCGGATGCGCTCCTCCATCACCTTGACCTTGGTCAGGTCGATGAAGGTGGCGATCACGCCATAGACCGCGCGGCCCTCGTTGCGCAGGAGCGAGGCGGTGAGCGCGACCTGGACCGCGGCGCCGTCCTTCTTCGGAAGCACGGTCTCCTGGCGCTGGTGCTCGCGGCCCGTGCGCAGCGTCTGGGTGACCAGCCGCGCGGTCTCCGGGCCGAACACGGCGTTCAGCTCCTTGCCGCGGGCCTCCTCTTCGGTCAGGCCGGTCAGCTCCTCGGCGGCGCGGTTGAACGATACCACGCGGCCCTGGAGGTTGAGGACAGCGAGCGGGTTCGACATCGAATTGAGCACGTGTTCGCGGAAGCGTTCGCTGTTGCGCAGTTCGTGATAGAGACGCGCGTTCTCGACCACCGGCGCGACCGAGAGTGCGATCGACTCGAGCAGGGCGGTCTCGACGCCGGCCAGGTCCTGGGACCGGCGCGTGCCGACCCCGAGGATGCCGAGGATCGGGAAATGCGGACACTCGAGGCAACGCCGCCGCATCTGGTCGCGCGCATCGTGCCAGCCGCCGTTCGCCCCGGGCGGCGGCGCGTACCAGGAGCCCAGGCCCTGGGGCCCGAACGGGCACTCGCGGTCGCAGACCTCGCGCGCGGCGTCGGACTCGAACAGGGTG
>JBKJOC010000108.1:0-23976 GCA_046595725.1 Candidatus Eiseniibacteriota bacterium | reverse complement strand
GATCCCGCGAAATCCCAGAGGTTGATCTCGTTGTTCTCGTCCGCGATCACGAGCGACAGGCCGCCCAGCGTCGCGAGGCGCAGGCTGGGCTGGGTCGTCCGTTTCTCGGAGCCCGGGTGGTCGATCGCCGGCGCGAGGAACTGCGCCCGGGCGGGAGCCGCGACCAGGAACATCGCGGCCGTCGCCAGGGTGAGGGCGAGCGATCCAGCGGCCATGCCTCGGTGCATTCGGAACTCCTCTTTCCGCGTGGGGAATCGCCAACAAAAAACGCGTCGCGCCGGGTGAGTCTCCCGGAGACGCCGCGGTCGGGGCGCGCAAAGCGCACCGTCGCGCATCCTAGGGCCCGGTCCCCGCGCTGTCAACCCGCTTTGCCGTGTCGCGCGGCCCGGAAACCGCGGGATGCCCGGTGAGCCAGAAGCGGTATGGGGCCTCCTGCGCCAGCCGGATCCCGATGCGCGGTCCCGACGCGATCGCCCCCTTTGGAGGGTGCCCCTCGCCCGCGCGCAGAGTCAACGCCGAGCCTGTCAGGTCGAGCCCGTCGTGCGAGCGGTCGAGCCCGAGCGCGCGGCACAGGCGGCCCGGTCCCGACGCCACGCGCTCGAGCGGCAGGTCGGGCCGCGCGGCGCGCCAGTGCGCGAGCCCCGTGGTCGGGGAAAGCGCGCGCAGGAGCACCGCGTGCGGCATGCCCGCGCTCCCGGTCACGACGTTGAGGCAATGATGCATGCCGTAGGTGAAGTAGACGTAGGCGTGCCCTGCGGCGCCGAACATGCTCCGGTTCCGCGCGGTCTCCCCGCGGAAGGCATGGCTTGCCGGGTCCTCAGCGCCCAGGTAGGCCTCGACCTCGACGATCATGCCGCCCACGGGCCCGCCCCCGCCGCGCCACAGGAGTGTGCAGCCGATCAGGTCGCGCGCCACCTCGAGCGTCGGGCGCTCGTAGAAGCTCCGCACCAGGACCGGCATGGCGCCCCTTCAGCGCGCGCGGCGGGAACGCGCCGCGCTTCGGGCGCCCTTCTGCGCCAGCACGATCAGCTGCGGGCTGCCGTCGGCGTAGGCCGAGCCGTCGAAGTCGCCGAACACCGCGACCGGGGCCAGGCCATGCGCGAGCAGCAGGCGCTCGAGCTCGAAGCGGTGGAACCACCGCAACCTCAGTTCGAGCGTCTCGCGCCTTAGCAGTCCGTCGGTGCCGACGGTGTCGAGCCAATACCGCGCCGTCGTGACCTGGAGGGCGCGATCGAACTGCTGCTGGAAGAACGCCTCGGTGCGCGAGCCGGCAAGCCCCGGCGCCTCGCCTTCGAGCGGCGACGGCTCGGCGCGCATCACCCCCGCCGGGCGCGTCGGATCGGCGTTGAAGAGCGAGATCCACAGGTGCCCGCGCGGCGCGAGCGCGGCCGCGGCGGCGGCAATGACCTGATCCTGCTCTAAGAGGGTCTCGAAGTGCATCAGGGTGTTGAACGGCAGGAGCACGAGCCGAAAGCGCGGCCGCGCCGGCAGGCGCATCCGCCGCAGGTCCATTTGCAGCAGCGTGACACGACGGCGCACCGCCGGGCGCTCGCCTTCGAGCCGCGCGCGGCAGGCCTCGAGCAGCGCGGGCGCGTTGTCCACGCCGGTGACGGCATGCCCCTCGCGCGCGAGCCGTGTTGCGACGCGTCCGGCCCCCACCCCGAGTTCCAGGATCGGTCCGCCCGTCAGCTTCGCGATCTCGAGGATCATCGGCAGGTCAGCCTCGAGCCGGCCCATCCAGCGCTCGAACAGTCCGTCGTAGAGCGCGACGTCCCGCACGGGCGCCTGTGGCCTCACGCGCGGACGCCCTCGCCCTCGAGCACCTGCATGACCTCGCCCTGGATCTCCGCCAGGCGCTCGCTGGTCCTGGCCTCGAAGCGCACGACCAGGACCGGCTGCGTGTTGGAGGCGCGCACGAGGCCCCAGCCGTCGCCGAACTGGATGCGCGCACCGTCGATCGCGATCACGTCGTGGTCCTTCGCGAAGTGCTCGCGCACGCGGTCGACGATCGCGAACTTTTCCTCGTCGCTGGTCTCGAGGCGAATCTCGGCGGTCGCGACGTACTGCGGCACGGTGTCGAGCAACTGGCCCAGCGTCTTCCCCGAGTCGGCAACGATGCGCAGCAGGCGCAGCGAGACGTAGATCGCGTCGTCGAAGCCGTAGAAGTCGTCCTGGTAGAAGATGTGACCCGAGAGCTCGCCGGCGAGCGGGGCCTTTTCTTCCTTCATGCGCGCCTTCATCACCGAGTGGCCGGTGCGCGCCATGATCGGCCTGCCGCCGTGGGCGAGGATGTCCTCCGCCAGCCCCTGCGAACACTTGACGTCGAACACGATCGGCGCGCCCGGATACTTCGCCAGCACCTCGCGCGCGAGCAGGGCGAGGATCTGGTCGCCCCACAGGATGCGCCCCTGTTCGTCGACCGCGCCCACGCGGTCGGCGTCGCCGTCGTAGCCGATGCCGAAGTCGGCGCCGGTCTCCTTCACCGTGGCGATCAAGTCCTGCAGGTTGGCCTCGACCGTGGGATCGGGCTGGTGGTTCGGGTACGAGCCATCGGGCTCGGTGAAGAGCTCGACCACGTCGCAGCCGACGCGGCGGAACACGTCCGGCGCGACCGGGCCCGCGCAACCGTTGCCGGCGTCGAGCACGACCTTGAGCTTGCGCGACGGCTTGACCTTGGACGCCAGCATGTCCATGTAGGCGGTTTCGGTCAGGGCCTCGCGCGACTCGCCGCGCTCGCTCTCGCGCTCGGCGAGGTCGAAGTCGCGCGCGTCGATCATCGTCCGCAGGGCCTGGATCTGCTCGCCGTGAATCGAGGCCATCCCGAGGTTCATCTTGAAGCCGTTGTATTCGCTCGGATTATGGGAGCCCGTCACCTGGACGCCGGCGTCGGTCTTCAAGTGGACGATCGACCAGTAGAGACCGGGCGTCGGCAGCACGCCCACCCGAAGCACGTCGCAGCCCGCCTCGAGCAGTCCGGCCTCGAGCGCGGCGGCCAGGCGCGGGGAACTCGGCCGGAAATCGCGTCCGAGCGCCACGGTCTTGAGGCCCTGGCGGCGCACGACGGTGCCGAACGCGCGCCCCAGGTCGGTGATCACCGGCGTGGTGAGATCGGTCTCGTGCAGCCCGCGCACGTCGTATTCGCGGAAGATGGCGGAATTCATGCTCACTCCTTGTGACGCAAAAAGGCGTCGATGAACAGGTCGATGTCGCCATCGAGCACCTTGTTCACGTCCGTCGCCTCGGCGCCGGTGCGGGTGTCCTTGACCATGGTATAGGGCTGCAGGACGTAGGAACGGATCTGGCTTCCGAAATCGATGTCCTTCTTGGGCTCGGTCATGCCGGCGAGCCGCGCCTTTTCCAGCGCCTGCAGGTGCACGTAGACGCGCGACTTGAGCATCTTCATCGCGAACTCGCGATTCTTGTGCTGGCTGCGCTCGGCCTGCGACTGGACGACGATGCCGGTCGGCAGGTGCGTGATGCGCACCGCGGACTCGGTCTTGTTGACGTGCTGTCCGCCCGCGCCCGAGGCGCGGAAGGTGTCGACGCGCAGGTCGTCGTCCTTGAGGTCGACCGTGATCGTGTCGTCGATCTGCGGGAAGACGAAGACGGAGGTGAACGAGGTGTGGCGGCGCTTCGCGGCGTCGAACGGCGAGATGCGCACCAGGCGATGCACACCCGACTCGGACTTCATGAAGCCGTAACCGTACTCGGTATTGATCTCGATCGTGGCGTCCTTGAGGCCGGCCTCGTCCCCCGCCTGCAGGTCGAGCACGGTGTAGGGCCAGCCCTTGCGCTCGCACAGGCGCGTGTACATGCGGAACAGCATCTGCGCCCAGTCCTGGGACTCGGTGCCGCCGGCGCCCGGGTGGATCGTGACCACGGCGCCAAGGTGGTCGTTGTCGCCGGCGAGCAGGCTCTCGAGCTCGAGGTCGTGCACGCGCGGCTCGAGCAGGTCGAGCTCGTGGGACACGGCGTCGAGCGTGGCAAGATCGGCCTCGGAGCGAGCGAGCTCGAACAGGTCATTGAGGTCCGTGAAGCTGGCGCGCGGACCCTCGAATCCCGAAACGACGCGTCGCGCGGACTTCAGGAGCCCGATCGTCTTCTGGGCTTCCTCGGGCCGATCCCAGAAGCCCGGCTCCCCCATGCGGCTCTCGAGCTGGTCGATCTCGGTCTTGCGGTGATCGACGTCAAAGATAGCCTCGGAGCTGGTCGAGGGTGGTTCCGACCTTCTCCAGACGGCGTTCGAGGTCCTGCAGGTTGACGGCCTGGGTCATGGCGCTCTCGGGTTCGGGGGACGTGAAGGAAGGGGTTGACCGCACGTTACCCGAGCCGCCCCCGAGCGGCAAGCGCCGCGCGGGCGCGCCCTTGGATGTCCAGGGCCACTGCCCGGCTCGCGCGTTCGAACTCCTCGAGCGTCCCGTCGTTCGTCACCACCAGGTCGGCGTAGTCGGCGCGTGCGGCGTCGGGGAGCTGGAGCCCGGCGCGACGCCGGGCCTCGGCGGCGGGGAGGCCGGTGCGGGCGACCAGACGCTCCACGCGCCGGGCGGGATCGACCACGACACAGGCCACGAGGTTGCACCACAGGCCCTTGTCCCACTCGACCAGCAGCGCCGCGTCGAGCACCACGAGTCCGGTGAATCCCGGGTCCGCGTGCGCGCTGATGGTGCTCTCGACCAGGGCGGTGAGCGGTTCCTGGACGATCCGGTTGAGCCGGTCGAGCTGCTCGCGCGAGGCAAACGCGCGCGGGCCGAGCACCCCGCGCCGGACACGGCCCGATTCATCCAGCACGTCGTCGCCGAACACGCGCGCGACCTCCTGCGCGATCTCCGGGCGCTCGAGCACCGCATGGCCCAGGCGGTCGGCGTCGACGAGCCGCGACGGCATCGCCTGGGCGAGGATCCGGGCGAACGTGGACTTGCCGCTCGCGATCCCGCCCGTCACGCCCACGACGAACACGCCGTCCAGGGCGTCCGGGCGCCGCGGCTTCACCCGTGCACCTCGAACCAGTTCGGGCCCGCCGCGACCTGGACCTCGAGCGGGACACTGACCTCGAGCGCGTGGGTCATCGCGTCCACCACCGCCGCCTTGACGCGCTCGACCTCTCCCGCCGGGCTCTCGATCAGCAACTCGTCGTGCACGGTCAGTACCAGCCGGGCCTCGAAGCCGTCCTGGTCGAGCGCGCGCGCGAGCCGCACCATCGCAACCTTGAGCAGGTCCGCCGCCGAGCCCTGGATCGGCGTGTTGATCGCGGCGCGCTCGGCGTCGGAGCGCGCGCGGCCGTCGGACTGCGCGAGCGCGGGGAGCGCTCGGCGTCGGCCCAGCACGGTCTCCGCGTAACCCTTGGTCCGCGCGTCGGAAACCATGCGGTCCAAGAAGGTCTTCACACCCTCGTGCGTCCGGTAGTAGTCGGCGATGAAGCGCGACGCCTCCGCCACCGAGATGCCGAGCTGGCGCGACAGGGCCCGCGCGCCCATGCCGTACATCACACCGAAGTTGACCACCTTCGCCATCGCCCGCTGCTCGGGCGAGGCTTTCTGGTCGTCCCTTAGCCCGAAGACGCGCTGGGCGGTGCGGGCGTGGACGTCCTCCCCGCGCGCGAACGCCTCGACCAGTGCGGGGTCGCGCGACAGGTGCGCCATGATCCGCAGCTCGACCTGTGAGTAGTCCGCGGAGACGAGCAGCCATCCGGGGCGGGCGATGAAGGCGCGGCGAACCTCGCGGCCGAGCGGCGTCCGGAACGGAATATTCTGGAGATTGGGGTCGGACGAGGACAGCCGCCCCGTCGCCGCGACGGTCTGGTGGAAGGACGTGTGCAACCGCCCGTCGCGCTCGAGCACGAGCGCGGGCAGGGCGTCGACGTACGTGCCCTTGAGCTTGGTGAGCTGGCGGTATTGCAACACGAGGCCCGGCAGATCGTGCTGGAGCGCGAGCTCCTCGAGGACCTCGCTGTCGGTCGAGTAACCCGTCTTGGTCTTGCGCCCGCCGGGTAATCCAAGCTGGCCGAACAGGATCTCGCCCAGCTGCTGGGTCGACTGGATGTTGAAGGTCCGCCCCACCAGACCGTGGATGCGCTGTTCGACTCCCGCGATCTCCTCGGTGAGACGCGTCGACATCGCGGCCAGGAAGTCCCGGTCGAGCGCGACCCCTTCCCACTCCATGTCGGCGAGCACGTCGGAGAGCGGGATCTCGACCTCACGGAAGAGCGGCGCGAGGCCGCGCTCGACCAGCATGGGCACGAACTTCTCCGCCAGGAGCCAGGTGACGTGGACGTCCTCCCCGCAGTAGGCCGCGACCATCGGGACCGCCAGCCGGTCCATCGTGGTCTGCTCCTTGCCGCGCTTGCCGATCAGCGCGGTGGTCGGGATCTTCTCGACGCCCAGGTATCGGCGCGCGAGATAGTCGAGGTTGTGAGGCGTCTCGGGATCGAGCAGGTAGGACGCGATCATCGTGTCGCAGGCCAGCCCCGCGACGGGCAGCCCCTCGCCCCGGAGCACGATCTGGTCGTACTTCAGGTGCTGCCCGATCTTCGGCACGCGCGGATCCGCCAGAAGCGGCGCGAACGCAGTCTCGAACGCCTCACGCGGCAGGTTCGGGCCGTCGACGTGCGCGATGGGCAGGTAGACGGGCGCCTCGCCCCAGGAGATGCCAAGGCCGACCAGCCTGGCCTTGTTCGGATCAAAGGACGTGGTCTCGGTGTCGAGCACGAAGCCCGAGGGCAGGGCTCTCAGCTTCGCGACCAGGGCTGGCAACTCGACCGGGTCGGTCACGATGCGGACCTGAGGCCCGTACGCGGGCGGCAGTTCGCCCGGCGCGAACACGCGCGGCGGCGTGGCCTCGATCACGGCGACGGGCAGGTCGAAACCGAACAAGAGCTGGCCCGGGTCGCCTTGGACGTCCGACTCCGCCTCCGGGATCTCGGGCGCCGCGCTCGCGCCAAGGTCGCCGTCGGCGGACCGGGCCCGCGCGATCGCCTCGGCGGCATAGCGCTCGAGGCGCGGGATCCCGATCTCCTTCGCGGCCGCGGAGAGGGCGGCGCCGTGGATCTCCCTGACCTCGAGCTCGCTCCAGGCCTCGAGCACCGCAAGGTCGTCGTCGACGGTGACCAGGTCCTGCGACAGGAATGCGGCCTCCCGGTGCTCGAACAGCTTCTTGCGCACACCGTCCTTCTTGACCTCGGCGAGCCGCGCGTACAGCTCCTCGAGCGTGCCGAACTGCGCGATCAGCTCGACCGCTGTCTTCTCCCCCACGCCCGGAACGCCAGGCACGTTGTCGCTGGCGTCGCCCATGAGCGCGAGCACGTCGCGCAGGCCGCGCGGCGGCACGCCCCACTTCACCTGCACGGCCGCCTCGTCCATCCAGATGTCGTCCTTGCCGCCGCCGCCCGGCGCCAGCACGGAAACCTCCCTCGAGACCAGCTGCTGGAGGTCCTTGTCGTTCGTCACCAGCACCACGTCCATGCCGGCGGCGACCGCGCGCTTCGCCAGCGTCGCCATGACGTCGTCGGCCTCGGTGCCCGGCACCTCGATCACCGGGCAGCCGAGCGCGCGCGCGACCTGCTGGATCTGCGGCAACTGGCGGACCAGGTCCTCGGGCATGGGCGGGCGGTGCGCCTTGTAGTCGGGGTAGGAGATGTGGCGGCGTGTGGGGAGATCGGAGTCCCAGGCGAGCGCCCAGAGATCGGGCTTCTCCTGGTCGCGCAACTTGATCACGGTGTTGGCGAAGGCGAACACCGCGCTCGTGTTCTCGCCGCGGGTGTTGGTGAGCGGCCGGCGGATGAACGCGAAGTGGCTGCGATAGGCAATCGCAAGCCCGTCGAGCAGGAAGAGCCGGCGGCGGCTCATTGCACCTTGCCCCGCACCTTGACCCGCGGCTTGACCCGCGGCTTCCCGGGGGGCCGGTAGAGACCGAGCATGCCGACCAGCCGCTCGACCCGCGGCGGCGCGAGGAAGCGGATCGAGCGACCCTGCGCGATGCGCGCGCGCAGCTCGCGCGAGGCGATCTCGACCGGTACGTTGGGCAGCCAGGTGACGCGGCGGCGCACGCCTGGCGCGACGCGGCCGACCGGGAAGCCGGGTCGGCGCGCGACCAGGAGGCGCGCACGCGCGAGGATGCCCTCGGGATCGCGCCACGTCGGCAGGTCGAGCAGGCTGTCCGCGCCCATCAGGAGGAACAGTTCCGCGCCGGGGTGCCTGCGCTGCATGGAGATCAGGGTATCCACCGTGTAGGACGGTCCGGGACGCGACAGCTCGAGCGTCGAGAGCGAGAACCCGGTGCCCGAGAGCGCGGCCTTGAGCAGCCTGACGCGCGTCAGGGGTGGCGTCACGCGACCGGGCGCCTTGTGCGGCGGCACGTGCGCCGGCACGAAAATCACGCGGTCGAGCGCGAGCGCTTCGCGCGCGCATTCGGCGAGCAGGAGGTGCCCGAGGTGCGGCGGGTCGAACGTCCCCCCGAGCAGGCCGAGGCGGCGGGGGTGAAGCGGCTTCACCCCGCGGCTCCCGCAGCGGGCGGCGCGGGGTCGCTGCAATGCAGTTTCTTCCGGACCTCCTCGGCGCCCCTGCGCGCTTCGGCGTCGGTGAGCGCGGGAATGCCCATGTCGAGGACGCTGCAGGCTTCGGGCTTCCGGTTCAGTCCCACCAGCGCCTCGGCCTGGCCGGCGAGCGCGCGCTCGGCCCAGCGCGACTCCGGGAAGTCCGAGCGCACGAGCTGGAAGTAGTAGAGCGCGGGCTTCCAGCGCCGGAGCTTGACGTAGAGTCGCCCGTTGCGGCAGGCCTTCTCGGCCAGGCGGTCGCGCGCAGAAAGGCGCAGTTGCCTGGCCTCCCCCGCCTGCGGGTGGTCCGGGAACAACGACACGAAGCGCTCGAACTGGGCCATCGCGCGACGCGTCATGTCCTGGTCGTAGGGCGCGGGTCGGGTCTGCTTCCAGTAGGACTGCGCGAGCCAGTAGTGCGCATCGGCCAGCCGCGGCGAATCCGCGAAGTCGGTGATCAGGACCGTGAACTCGGTCGCGGCGAGCGGCCACTCATCGCGCCTGAAGTAGGACATGCCGAGCAGGAAGTGGGCCTCGTCAAGGTCGGGCGCGCCCGATTGGAACTGCAGGTAGCCCTTGAGCAGCTCGATCGCGTCCACGTACTGGCGCTGGTCGAAGCGCTGCTTCGCGACCCGTAACTGGTCGGGCCCGGACGCGGGCGCCAGCGGGCGGCCGCCCCCCGTGGCGCAACCGGCGGCGAGGAGGGCGAGCATGGCGAGCGTGGCGAAGGCCATGAAGCGCAGGCGAATTCGCATCGCCTACGGCCGATTCTGGTAGAAGAGACTGACCAGGCCCGCGATCAAAACGACCACGAGGACGGGCTCGATGACCTTCTTGAGGCCCGACGAGGGCGCGGTCGGCCGGGTCTCCGGACGCTGGCGATCCTCGAGCGCGGCCAGCTCCGAGTGCAGCACGACATCGGTGATCGTGGTATCGGCGGTCCCCGACCAGCGGACGGCATCCGAACCCGGGATCGAAAGCCTCAGCGTGATGCGCGCGGTCGCGCGGCGCTCGATGCGCTGGGCGCCGAACAGGCCGCCACGGAAGATGCGCACGTAGTCGACGCGGGCCTCGGGCACCCGGTAGGTCAAGGTCGGCAACGTTCCCGCCCCGCCGTTCGCCATCACCGACAACGGCGCTGGCGCCTCGGTCTCGACCGCAGCGCTTCCCGCGCGGGCGATCGAGTCGGCGCGCGCGGCCTGCGCCGCCCGCTCCGCCTGCAGCTTCGCGAACGAGCCCAGGTCGGTCACGCCCCCCGGCCGGGAGAGGACCGCGGTGGTGTCGGCAGCGGGCACTAGGGAAACGGGTTCGCCGGCCTGGGACGCGAGCGGGGCCAGCACGATGCAATCGATCTTGCGCTCGTTGAGGGCCATCACCAGGGCATCGGCGACGTCGGACTCGATGCCCTGTCCGGCGTCGGCCCGCAGCGCGACGCGCGCGCCCGGCACCAGCGGCACCTGCGACACCAGTTGGCGCGCGACCGCCCGCGCGGCATTGAGGAGCAGTTGCGCGTTCGAGGGCGAGACCATCGTCCGGCTCGCGCCCAGGACGCGCGACCACGGGGTCGCAGCAAGGACGAAAGCCACCAGCAGCACGAACGTGGCGCGAGCGGCGCGCCCCGGGCGAAACCTCATCGGGATCCTCCATCATGGGTCCGGGACGCGGGCGCGAGGGCGCTGGCCCACAGGTCGTAGGCGCTCGCGCCGGTGATGCGCACCGACACGAGGTCGCCCGCTTGCAATCCTTCTCCTTCGACGAACACCGCACCGTCGACTTCGTAGGCCTCGCCCTGCGTACGCGCGGTCCAGCGCCCGCCGTCGGCCGGACCGTCGATCAGCGCTTCCTCGACCTTGCCCACGCGCGCCGCCAGCTTCCTGCCTGAGATCTCGTGCTGCAGGGTGAGCAGGCGCTCGCGCCGCGAGGCCTTGACGCGCTCGGGCACGCGGCCCGTGAAGCCCGAGGACGGCGCCTCGCGTTCCGGCTCGTAGCTGAACACCACGACCTTGTCGAACTGCTGCTCCCGGGTGAAGTCCATGAGGGTGTCGAAATGCTCCTTGGTCTCGCCCGGGAAGCCCACGATGAACGAGGTCCGCAGGCTCACGCCGGGGATCCGCTGCCTGATGTCGGCCAGCAGGCGTTCGGTCTTCGCGCGCGTCGACGCCCGCGCCATCTTCTTGAGCATGACGTCGTGGATGTGCTGCAGCGGCATGTCGACGTACTTCGCGAGCTTCGGGTGCGCGCCGAGGGTGTCCATCAATTCCTCATCCCACTCGCGCGGGTAGGTGTACATGACGCGGATCCAGTGGAGACCCTCGATCTCGGCCAGCGCCTTGAGCAGGGTGGCAAGTCGCGGGCGGCCCGCTCCCGGCAGGTCCGTGCCGTAGGCGGTCGTGTCCTGGCCGATCAGGATCAGCTCCTTGACGCCGTGAGCCGCCAGCGTGCGCGCCTCCGCCACCAGGGAATCAAGCGGGCGACTGCGCTGGTCGCCCCTCAGGTACGGGATGATGCAGAAGGTGCAGCGATGGTCGCAGCCCTCGGAGATCTTGAGGTAGGCGAGGTGGCGCGGCGTCGAGAGCGCACGCGGCAGCGGCGTGAGTGCGCCGCCGGGCTCGTGCACCTCGTCGAGCGGGCCCTGGCGCGGGCGCTTCGCCGCGCCCGGCAGCGCGCGCGCGACCTCGAGCGCGTTCTGGCGCGAGCGCGCGAGCACCGAGCGCGAAAGCTCGACGATTTTCTCGATCGAGCCCGTGCCGAGCACGGCGTCGACGCCCTTGATCTCGGCCGCGATCTTCGCGCCGTCGCGCTGCGCCCAGCAGCCCGCGACCACCAGGCCCTCGAGGTGCCCGGACTTCTTGAGGCGCGCGATGCTCCGGATCGTCCTCCGGCTTTCCTCGACCGCGCTCGTCAGGAAGGCGCAGGTGTTGACCACCACCAACTCGGCATCCTCGACCGTGCCCGTGGGACGGAAGCCGTCCTTCGCCAGGAGACCCAGCATCGCCTCGGAGTCGACCTGGTTCTTCGGGCAGCCGAGCGTGACGAACGCCAGTCGCGGCGCATCGGACGCGACGCGCCTGGTCTTTGCCACGGTCCCGGGATCGCCCGTACGCGCGCCGCGGTTCAACGGCGCTCCAGTTCGTCGACGTAGGATTCGTCCACCAGCACGTCACGCGCCTTGGACCCCATGAAGGGCCCCACCACGCCCATCGCCTCGAGCCGGTCCATCAGGCGCGAGGCCCGCGAGTAGCCGACCTTGAGGCGGCGCTGCAGCAGCGAGGTCGAGCCCTGCTGATGCATGACCACGAGGCGGATGGCCTCGGGCACCAGCGCGTCGTCCTCCTCGTCGCCGCCCTCGGCGTCGTCGACGACCTGGTCCTCGATCGAGGGCGGCGGCTTGAGCGGCGCGCGCGCGCGCCAGTAGTCGGCCACGCGCGAGGCTTCGGGCTCGGAGAGCCAGGGCGCGTGGACCCGGTAGGGCTCGGGCTTGCCGGCCGGCAGGAACAGCATGTCGCCATGGCCGAGCAGTGCCTCGGCGCCGTTCATGTCAAGAATGGTCCTCGAATCCACCTTCGAGGCCACCTGGAACGCGATGCGGGACGGGAAGTTGGCCTTGATGACCCCGGTCAGGACATCGACCGAGGGCCGCTGCGTCGCGAGCACCAGGTGGATGCCGACCGCGCGCGCCATCTGGGCGAGGCGTGCAATCGGCTCCTCGATGTCGAGCGGCGCCGTCAACATGAGGTCGGCCAGTTCGTCGACCAGCACGACGATGTAGGGCAGGGGCTCGAGGCGGCCGCCCTCGGGATCGGTCGGCGGGTTCGGCCCGGCAAGCTTGTTGTTGAAGCCGTCGATGTTGCGCGCGCCCGTTCCGGCCAGCAGCTTGTAGCGGCGCTCCATCTCCCCCACCGTCCAGCGCAGCGCGCGCGACGCGCGCTTGGCGTCGGTCACCACCGGCATCAGCAGGTGCGGGATGCCGTTGTAGCCGGTGAGCTCGAGCATCTTGGGATCCACCATGACAAACTTCAGCGTGTCCGGCCCGTGTCCGTAGAGGAGGCTGGTCACGAGGACGTTGAGGTAGACGCTCTTCCCCGCGCCGGTCGCGCCCGCGACCAGCACATGGGGCATCTTCGAGATGTCGTAGGCAAACGGATTGCCGCCGGCGTCGACGCCGAGCACGATCTTGAGCGCGCCCTTCTCGTTCCGGTAGGACTCCGAGGACAGCACTTCCTTCAGGTACACCGTCCGCGGCTTCTTGTTCGGGATCTCGATGCCGACCGCGGCCTTGCCCGGGATCGGCGCGAGGATCCTGATCTGGCGCGCACGCATCGCGAGCGCGAGGTCATCCTCGCGGCTCGTGATCTGCGACACCTTGATCCCCGCCGCGGGCTCGAACTCGTACATCGTCACGACCGGGCCGGGATGAACCTCGGTGACGCGGCCCGTGATGCCGAAGTCGAGCAGCTTCGCGGTCAGGAGCTGGGCTTCGGCCGTCAGCTCGTGCTCGCTCACCGTCTGGAATGGCTCAGGCGCGTCCTCGAGCAAGTCGAGCCCCGGCAAGTCACCCGGCTTGTAGGGAATGCGCGGAATCTCCGGCTGCTTGACGACCGCGGTCGCGCCCATCGCGCGCGCCGCCGCGGTGGTGCCGGCGAGCCCGGCCATGTTGGCGGTCAGGGAGGCGTCGGGATCGTCGCCCGGCCGGGGCGTTCCCAGCTGGGCCTCGGCCTCCAGCGTGTCGGCGACCGCCTCGGCCGCGATCTCGGAGGCGCTCGGAATCTCGCCGGCCGTTCGCGACCTCGGGGCGGCACGCTCGAGCGCGCGCTCCTCCTTTTCACGCACGCGGGCGTCGCGGGCGTCGGCTTCCTCGCGTCGGGCCGCGGCGAGCGCGTCCCCCTCGGTCACGGGGCGCGCCGTCACGATCTTCGGCGCGACCGGCAGCCGGTCCTCGGGCGCCAGCGCCGTTGCCGAAGGCGGCACTTCCTCGAGCGGCCGCGGACGACGCTTGCGCGCGGGCTCGATCGCGAGCGCGACCTCGGGCTGCGCCACGACGGCAAAGGCTTCCTGCTCCATGCGGGAGCGCGCCTGGGCATGGCGCTCGCGCGCGCCGTCGAACACCGCGCGCGCCGGCGCCTTGACGAACAGGCGCCAGGCCATGGTCACGAGGCCGAAGCCGATCTCCGAGGCGATGAGCCCGGTCACGAGCAAGAGCGCGATCAGCGCGATCGCGCCACCGACCGGTCCCAGGATTCCGGTGGCGAACGACGCCAGCCCGACACCCACCGCTCCCGTCCACGGTCGCGTCGAAGGCCCGAGCAGGCCAAAGAGCCCGAGCGCCTCGACCACGAGCAGCATGCCGAAGGCGGACTCGAGCGCGAGCGGGGAGCCCGGCCGCCCGCGCAGCCGGTTGACGCCCCACGCCAGCGCGAGCACCGGAACGCCAAACGCGGCGATCCGGCCCCACGCCCGAACCAGCAGGTGCGACAACCACGCGCCCAGCGGACCGCTGGCGTTGGGCGTCGACCAGAAGTCCCCCGCCCGCGGCGCCTCGTAGGTCACGAGGCTCGCGCCGAGCAGCAGCGCCATGGCGACGAACAGGACGCCCGCGACGTGTCTCTGCCTGCGCTCGGAGAGCTCGATTCTCATGGGATCCCCGCCTGCGGGGGCATCGGTCCCTTTTGCCAGCGCCCGCGACGCCCGCGGGCGCCTCGACTTCACTAGGTTCCCTCGCTCCACTCCGCGAGGTACGCGACCTGCTCCGGCGTCAGCGTGTCGATGGTCACGCCCATGGCCGCAAGCTTGAGCCGCGCGACCTCGGCGTCGATCTCCTTCGGCACCGTGAAGACGTCCTTCGGCAGCGTCGACGCATGCTTCGCCAGGTGCTCGACCGACAGCGCCTGGTTGGCGAACGACATGTCCATCACCGATGCCGGGTGGCCTTCCGCCGCCGCCAGGTTGATCAGCCGCCCCTCGCCCAGCAGGAAGATGCGGCGACCATCGGCCATCGCGTACTCGTCGACGAAAGGCCGGCTGTTCGACTTCGACTTGCTCGCGGTCTCGAGGGCCGGGATGTCGATCTCGACGTTGAAGTGGCCCGAGTTGCAGACCACCGCGCCGTCCTTCATCGCCGCGAAGTGCTCGCCGCGCAGGACGTTCTTGTTGCCGGTCATGGTGATGAACAGGTTGCCGCGCCCCGCGGCCACGCCCATGGCGACAACCTCGAAGCCGTCCATCGCCGCCTCGATCGCCTTGACCGGGTCGATCTCGGTGACCAGCACGATCGCGCCCATGCCGCGCGCACGCATCGCGACGCCGCGGCCGCACCAGCCGTAGCCGGCGACCACGACCGTCGAGCCCGCGAGCAGCATGTTGGTGCAGCGCAGGATGCCGTCGAGCGTCGACTGCCCGGTGCCGTAGCGATTGTCGAACAGGTGCTTGGTGTCGGCATCGTTGATCGCCACCACCGGGTACTTGAGCACACCCTGGCGCGCCATCGACTGGAGCCTGATGACGCCCGTCGTGGTCTCCTCGGTGCCGCCGATGACCCCTGGGAGCGCGTCCTGGCGCTTGGTGTGGAGCACCGACACGAGGTCGCAGCCGTCATCCATCGTGATCGACGGCTTGGAATCGATCGCCGACAGGATGTGGCGATAGTAGGTGTCGTGATCCTCGCCCTTGATGGCGTGGGTCGCGATGCCGAAGTCCGTCACCAGCGAGGCCGCGACCTCGTCGTTGGTCGACAGCGGATTGGATCCGCAGATCGTGACGTCGGCGCCGCCGGCCTTGAGCGTGCGCGCCAGGTTCGCCGTTTCCGCCGTGACATGGAGGCAGGCGGCGATCCTCAAGCCCTTGAGCGGCTTCTCCTTCTCGAAGCGCGCCCGGATCTGGCGCAGCACCGGCATCTGGCGCTCGGCCCACTCGATCTTGATCTTTCCCTGGACGGCCAGCCCCAGGTCCTTGACGTCGTGCGTCACGTTCATCGTCTCCGCCATGTTGGCTTCCTTTTCTCGCGATTCCGGATTACCGGCCGCGCTTCAAGTCCCGCACCCGGTCCGTCTTCTCCCACGTGAACGATTCCAGCTCGCGGCCGAAGTGCCCGTAGGCCGCGGTCTTGCGATAGATGGGCCGGCGCAGCTTGAGCGCCTCGATGATGCCCTTGGGCGTGAGGTCGAAGTACTTGCGCACGAGCTTCGTGATCTCGTGGTCGGGCATCGCCCCGGTGCCCATGGTGTCGCACATGATCGAGACCGGCTGCGCCACGCCGATGGCGTAGGCGAGCTGGACCTCGACGCGATCGCACAGTTCGGCGGCGACCAGGTTCTTCGCCACCCAGCGCGCGGCGTAGCAGGCCGAGCGGTCGACCTTCGAGGGGTCCTTGCCCGAGAGCGCGCCGCCGCCGTGGCTGCCCATGCCGCCGTAGGTGTCGACGATGATCTTGCGGCCGGTCAGGCCGGTGTCGGCCTTGGGGCCGCCATTGACGAAGCGGCCGGTCGGGTTGACGTAGATCTTCTTCCCGAGCGTCTTCCAGTCGGTCAGCTTCTTCGGGAGGATCGGCTTCAGGATGTGCTCGATCACGTCCTCTCTGATGGTCTTGAGCTTGGCGTCCGGGTCGTGCTGGGTCGAGACCACCACCGCCTCGATCCGGCAGGGCTTGTTGTTCTCGTATTCGACCGTCACCTGCGCCTTGCCGTCCGGGCGCAGGTACGGCAGCTTGCCGCTCTTGCGCAGCTGCGCCAACTTCTCGCAGATCCGGTGCGCCAGCATGATCGGCAGCGGCATCAGCTCCTTGGTTTCGCGGCAGGCGTAGCCGAACATCAGCCCCTGGTCGCCGGCACCGCCCGTATCGACGCCCATCGCGATGTCGCCCGACTGGTCGTCGATCGAGGTGATCACCGAGCAAGTCTCGTAATCGAAGCCGAACGCGGCATCGGTGTAGCCGATGTCCTTGATGATCTCCCGCACCAGCGAAGGGATCTCGACGTAGGTGTTGGTCGTGATCTCGCCCGCGATGAAGGCCAGGCCGGTGGTGACGAGCGTCTCGCACGCCACGCGCCCCTTGGGGTCGCCCGCGAGGATCGCGTCGAGAATGCCGTCGGAGATCTGGTCGGCGACCTTGTCCGGGTGGCCTTCGGTCACGGACTCGGAGGTGAAGAGGTGCGGCTCAGACATGAATTCTCCCTGGGATTTCTGGGGCTGGGGTCTCGGGGGCTCCGCGCGTCATCCCATGCGCACTTCGGAGGAATCCCCCACGTTGAGATGGCGGAACGTCCCGCGCACCAATGCGTTCTCGCCAATCACCGAACCATCGAGCAGGATCTGCTCGACCACGGCGTCCTCGTTCACGATCGAATCGCGCACGATCGCCTCGCGCACCACGGCGCGCGCAGCGATCGAGACGTATGGTCCGATGATCGAGCGCTCGATCACGGCGCTCGGGTCGACCGCCACCGGCGGCACGAACACCGTGCCCTCGGGCGCGACCGCGGGCGTCGGCGGCCCCTTGAGCACGAGCAGCTCACGGTTGGTCTCGAGCAGCGTCTCGGTCTTGCCGCAGTCGTACCAGCCGTCGATGACGAAGGGCCGGATCTTGTGCCCGCGCTCGATCATGATCTGGAGCGCGTCGGTCAGCTGATACTCGCCCTTGGTCCTCAGGTCCTTCTCGACCAGCAGGTCGAGCGCCTCGAACAGCAGGGGCGAGTCCGCGATGTAATAGACGCCCACGATGGCCAGGTTCGAGGTCGGATGGTCCGGCTTCTCGACCAGCCGGGTCGCGATGCCGTCCTTGACCTCGACGATCCCGAAGCGCCGCGGGTCGTCCACTTCCTTGACGCCGATGCGGCTCTCCGCGCCACCGACCACCTCGGAGAAATCCGCCCGGAAGATCGTGTCGCCAAGCACGATGAACGCCGGATGCCCGGCCACCAGGTCGCGCGCCAGGCGCACCGCATGTCCCAACCCGAGCCGCTCCGGCTGGTCGACATAGAACCGGTTCAGGTGCGGGAACTCGCGGTCCACGTATTCGCGGATGTGCTCGCCCATGTGTCCGATCACCAGCACCACGTCCTTGACGCCCAGCCGTTCGAGGTCATCGAGGATGTGCGCCAGGATGGGGCGGCCCGCCACGTGGATCAGCGCCTTGGGAACCGTGTGGGTATGCGGCCTGAGCCTTGAGCCCACGCCCGCGACCGGGATGATCGCGCGGGTGCCATGTGCAGGGCTCATCGGTCGCTCCTCTTCGGGTCCGCGGTCGGGGCCAGGGACAGCGCCCGTTTCAGTCGATCGATCTTCGCGATCGGCGTGGGGTCGACCCCGGCCAGCACCGCGAGATAGAAACTCGTCCAGTCTCCCAGCTGCACCAGCGACAGCGCCCGCGCCAGCGGCGACTCACCCCGCGCGTGGACGACGTGCGTCGCGATGCCGGCCTCCTCGAGGATCTCCGCGCTGACCTCGCGCCTCACGGCCACGCGCGGGCCGTCGCCGGGGTCCGCCAGGAACACGGCGGCGCAGCGGGGATGCAGGTCCCCCAGCGCCTCCCAGCCCACGATCTCGTTGTGATTCATTTCGGGCAGCGCGGCCTCGAACGCCGGCGTCTTGGCGTTCTCGTTGATCTGCCCCTTCCATCGGCGCGCGACCGCGGACAGGACCCCGAAGGCCCCATGAACGAGAACGGCGCGGCCGACCAGGGCGCGCGCCAGGGCCTTGGCCGGATTCGTGGCCTCGGACGCATGCGGTGCCATCTGGCGGTTGCCCTCGGAGAGCACGGCCAACGCTTCCTGCCACGCCCCTTCGCCTTCGCCCGGGTCGCCCAGGGCCTCGAGCAATCGGGCCAGGGACACGACAGAATACCCGAGCGCGGCGCGCGGGGGAAGGCCTGCGGGGAGCCCCCGCCATGCGGCCTTCGCGGCGTCCAGGCGTTCGGCCAGCGCGCCGCCGGTCGTCAGCCCGACCCTGGAGACGCCGCGTTGCTCGGCTTCGGCCAGGAGCGAAAGGGTCTCCTCGGTCGCACCCGAGTAGCTCGACAGGACTGCCAGGGCGCCCGGGCGGACGCTCGCCGGCCAGTGGTAGTCGCGCACGACCAGGGTCGGGAACGGCAGGCGCCCCGACGCGAGCGCGAACACCAGGTCCCCCGCAATCGCCGATCCGCCCATGCCGCCGAGCGCCAGCAGCGACGGCGGCGTCAAGCGCGGCCAGGGCGCGGCGTCGAGTCGGGCGCGCTGGGCCTCGATCTGCGCCGGCCACGCCGCGACCAGCTCCGCCATCCCGCAGGTGTCGACCGCCCGGCAGTCGGCTTCACCCAGGGACGGATTCGTCATTTTCTCCTCCCAACAGAACCGACGGCAGGTAGGGATCGAGCTCCCTCGCCAGGAGGGCCCGGATCGCGGTCGCGCTCGGCAGACGCAGCGCCTGCGCCGCCAGGTCCTTCGCGCGCGCGAACGGGAGCGCGCGCACCACCGCCTTGACGCGCGGCAGGTCGAACGGCGAGACCGAGAACTCGTCGACCTCGAGGCCGAGCAGGAGCGCCGCGATGCGCGGGTCTCCCGCCATCTCGCCGCACACGCCGACCCAGCGGCCCTTCTCGTGGCCCGCCCGCACGGTGGCGTGGATCGAGCGCAGGATCGACGGATCGAGCGGCTCGTAGAGATAGGCGATCTTGCTGTTGCCGCGATCCATCGCGAGCGTGTACTGGATGAGGTCGTTCGACCCGATCGAGAAGAACGCGACGCGCTCGGCCATGAGGTCCGCGGACCACACCGCCGAGGGCGTCTCGACCATCATGCCGATCTCGCAATTGGCGTCGAAGGCGTGGCCCTCGCGGGTCAGTTCGGCGCGCACGTCGGTGCACAGCGCAAGCGCCTGGTCGAGCTCGTCGTAGGTCGTGACCATCGGGAACATGAGCTTGACGTTGCCCCCGGCGCTCGCCCGATAGATCGCGCGCAGCTGCGTCCGGAAGACCTCGGGATGGTGGAGGGCGAAGCGGATGCCCCGCCAGCCCAGGAACGGGTTCGCCTCGGCCTCGGTGTTGAGGTAGCTCGCGACCTTGTCGCCACCCAGGTCCATGGTGCGGATGATCACCGTGCGCGGATGGAGACGATCCGCGACGTCCTGGTAGGCAGTGCACTGCTCCTCCTCGCTCGGCAGGTGCGCCCGTCCGAGGTAGAAGAACTCGGTACGGTAGAGGCCCACCCCGCAGGCGCCCGACTCGAGCACGTGGTTGATCTCCTCGGGGATCTCGAGGTTGGCGGAGAGTTCGACGGCGTGGCCGTCGGGCGTGATCGCGGGCAGGTCCTTGAGCGCGCCCAGTTCCCTGCCGTGCTCCTCGAGCGCGCGCGCGCGGCGGCGGAAGCGCGCTGCCCGCCGGGTCGAGGGCCGCGGCCACACCGCGCCTGAGAAGCCGTCGACCGCGACCAGGTCGCCGTCCTTGATCTCGCGCGTGACGTTGCGCAGGCCGACCACGGCCGGGATGCCGTGCGAGCGCGCCAGGAGCGCCGAGTGCGACGTGCGTCCCCCGACGTCGGTCGCGACCGCGAGCACCTTGCCCTTGTGGAAGTGGATGGTCTGTGACGGTTCGAGGTCGTGCGCCACGATCACGCTCGGCGTCTCGAGGTCGAGGATGCCGCGGCTGCCCTCACCCGTCAGGTGCCGCAGCACGCGGCGGGAGACATCCCGGAAGTCGACCGCGCGATCGCGGAAGATCTCGGTCGGACTCGACTCGTACGCGGTCGCGGCCTGCGAGAAGATGCGGTGGAACGCAAATTCCACGTTGACCCGGTCATGGGCGATGGCGCGCTCGGTCTCGGCGCGGACGCTGGGATCGGCCAGGAGGAGCCGCTGGACCTCGAGGATCTGGCGCGTTTCCTCCTCGCCCAGCGCGCCGAGCTGCTGCGCGAGGTCCTCGAGCTCGGCTTGCGCCGCGCGCAGCGCGCGCGTGAAGCGCTCGACCTCGTGCGGCACCTCGGTCGCGGCGAGGACGCGACGATGAACGTCGACGTCGTGCGGCGCGAGCACGTGCGCGGGCCCCAGCGCGAGGCCGGGCGAGGCGGCGATTCCCTTGAGCGTTTCACTCCGTCCCAAACTTGTCCTCCGCGAGCTGCGTCAGGGCCGCGATGGCCTCGTCCTCGTCCGGTCCGTCGGCGCGCACCATCAGCTCCGCGCCGGTCTCGGCCGCGAGCATCATCACGCCGAGCAGGCTCTTGGCGTTGACTTCCTCGCCGTCCCGCCCGACGAAGATATCCGAGCGAAAGCGCGACGCCATGTGCACGAACGCGCTGCACGGGCGCGCGTGGAAGCCTTCCACGTTCTGGATGACCAGTCGGGCCTCACGCATCGTCAGGACCCCTGCCCGAGCGTGGCCCAGGCGAGGACGATCAGAACGAGCGCGATCCCCCACTCGCCGGGACCCAGCCGCGCCGCGCCGAAGAACAGGACCCCGAGCCCGACTCCCGTCGCGCCCAGCAGCACCTGGCCCGGCGGCACGCCGCCCGGCACGAGGATGGTCGAGACCACGAGCGCCGCGACGATGCCCGCCACCACGCGCAGGCCCGACGTCATCGGGCCCAGGCGACGGGCGAGCTGGGCGACATAGGAGAGACCGCGGCCATAGCCTTCGAGCAGGCCGCGCAATCGATAGCCGATGGCGAACGTATTGTAGCCCGCCAGGATGGTGAACACCCCGAACCAACTGCGGTCCTCGCGCCAGCCGTAGACCGCCGTCAGCGCGAGCAACGGGCGCACCGCGTTCCAGAACAGGGGGTCGCCCATCGCCGCCAACGACGACCCGAGCGCCTGCTTGACGCGCGTCAGGCCGGCATCGTCGAGCGCGGACTCGCCGCGCGCGCGCCGCTCGAGCTGGTCGGCGACCACGCCGACCGCGACCGCGGCCATGACCGGGTGGGTGTTGAAGTAGCCGGCCTGGGGCACGAGCGCGCACGCGGCCTCGGCGTCGTCTTTTGAAAGCTCGCGCACCGCGGGCGCGAGCGCGTAGGCGAAGCCGATGCCTTGCATGCGCTCGTAATTCCAGACCGCCTGCAGGCTGAAGAGCCGGCGGAACATCGCGAACAGTGTGCGCGCGCGCAGCCGGCGCGGGGCCGCGGGCACGACCGGGTCGGGAACGGCAGGTTCGGGCACGGCCGGCGCGCCTTCAGGCTCGCTCACGACGGCACCCAGAGCCTGAGTCCGACAAACGCCACCAGCGCGATCCAGAACACGACCTGCGCCTTGCGGCCGCGCGTCAGTCCCCTGGTCACGAGCCCGGCGCCGAACCCCCAGAGCAGCGGGGAGCCGACGTGCCACGCCCGGCCGAACGCGACGCTGGCATGGACGAACAAGGCCTGGCCGACCAGCGTGAAGAGCGCGAGCGCGACCGAGGTCCAGAGCACGCCGAAGGCGAACGTCTGCGCGATGCCGGCCCACTGCGCGCGGCCGAGCGCGGCGAGATTTCCGCACGCCAGCTCGTCCTCGACCCAGCGCGCGAGATGCTCGTTGCGATGACGGATCCACACCAGCATCGGGCGTCCGGCCAACGCGGTGACGAAGGCCGCGAGCAGCCCGAAAAGCAGCGGGCCGCCCTGGGCCGACGCGACCGGGTCGATCCGGGTCAGGAGGCATGCCGCCGCGACGCCGACCACGCTCCCGACCGGGAAGTCCTCGGGCGCACGCCCGCCGACCGGGAGCACGCCGAGCGAGAACAGCTGGAGGATCGCGCCGATCTCGAGCCCGACTTCCATGCGGCCCCAGAGCGCGCCCGTGACGGCGCCGGCGATGAACGGCTGCGAGACCAGGACCTGGAACAGCGCCGCGGTGTCGGTCGCCACGATCCCGCCCCACAGGGCGCTCAGGAGGATGCTCGCGGCCGTGTTCATGCGGGTTCCTCCTGCCAGTCGGGCGGGGCATCGAAGGGACGCGTCGCCGGCACGTCCTGGACCACGACGCGCACGCCGAGGCGCTCGAGCGCGGCGAGCGCCGCCCGGTCCGCGCGGTCCAGGTACACGACGTCGTGGACACGCGTCTTTCCCGGCGCGTAGTGAAGGCCGCCGAGGTTGATCGCCGTGAGCCCGGCCCCCACGCGCTCGAGCGCGGCGGCGAGGCGCGCGGCCTCGGGGAGGGCGCGCACCAGCACGACCGTCTTCTCGCCCTCGAGAGCAAGCGTGGCGAGACGCGTCGCGGCCAGCTCGATCGAGAGCACCTCGACCGGCGTGCCCAGGGCGCTGGACTCGAGCAGGGCGCGCTCGAATGGGTCGGCCGCGAGGCCGTCGTCCACCACCACATACCGCGCGGGATCGAGCGAAGGTCCCCAGCCAAGCAGCACCTGCCCGTGAATCAGGCGATCGTCGACCCGCACCAGCGCCAGCTTCAAGCGCCCGGGCTCCGCGGTGGATTGCGGGGCTCGAGCACGTCGACCGCCGCCTGACCCTTCTCGCGCAGGCGAATCGCCAGCGCGCGCGCGTCGAAGTCGACCCGGTGGAGCGCGAAGTCGAGCAGCATCGACAGGTTGACCCCGGAGAGAACCGGCACCGGGCCGGGCGCCTCGCGCGCGACCACCAGGAGCGCGGCCTGCGCGCACGAGCCGCCGGCAACGTCGACGAACACGATCCCGCCCTCGGGCCCGAACGCGCGCATGCGCTCGCGCACCGCCTGGCAAAGGGTGTCGCGCGAGAGCCCTTCGTTCGACAGCACGCTCACGTCAGGGAGCTTGCCGACGATCGCCTCGGCGGCCGCGAGCAGCGCGTCGCCCACCCGGCCGTGCGTCACGAGGAGCGCGGGCAGCCGGCTCACTCGGTGTCCTCGCGCACCCATGCCCGCGCCGCGCTCTTGCGCTTCATCATCTCGAGCAGGTGGCGGTTGAGCTTCTCGGCGGGATGGTAGCCGTAGGCCTTGGTCAGATAGTTGAGAGCCACGACCTCGGCGATCACGGTGATGTTCTTGCCCGGAACGATGGGGATGATGACGAGCGGGATCTCGAGCCCGAGGACCTGCGTCTTCTGCTCGTCAAGCCCGGTGCGGTCGTACTCCTGGCCGTCCTCCCAGACCCGCAGGTCGCACTGGACCTCGATCCGCTTCTGCACGCGAATCGCACGGATCCCGAAGATGCTCTGCACGTCGATGATCCCGATGCCGCGGATCTCCATGTGGTGGCGCAGGAGCTGGTTGCCGGTTCCGATCAGCACGTTGCCGTGGCGCCGGGTCACCTTGACCGCGTCGTCGGCCACCAGCCGATGGCCGCGCTCGACCAGGTCGAGCGCGCACTCGCTCTTGCCGATGCCGCTCTTGCCGGTCAGGAGGAGCCCGGTGCCGTAGACGTCGACCAGCGAGCCGTGCACCGTCGTCGACTCGGAGAACACCGCGTCGAGGTAGGCGGTCAGGGAGTGGATGAACGGCGTTGTCGACTGCGGCGTGCGCAGGACCGGGCACTGCTGCGCGTTCGCGCGCTCGAGCAGGTAGGCCGGGACCTCGAGGCCCTTGCA
>JBKJOC010000434.1:0-4339 GCA_046595725.1 Candidatus Eiseniibacteriota bacterium | reverse complement strand
GCGGGCTCGGGCTCGGGCTCTCGATTGCGCGCCAGCTCGCGGAACTGCACGGCGGCGTCCTCGTGGCCGACAGCGAAGGCGAGGGCCGGGGCGCGAGCTTCACGCTGCGGCTCCCGGAGTCCGCGGTCGCCGGGAAGCTCCTGCCCGGAACGAATGTACCCGGGCAGGATGGAAGCGATCCCATGGAGCCCGCCCCGGGAAACGTGGACCTGGCCGGCATGCGCGTGCTCGTGGTCGACGATCAGGCCGACGCGCGCGAGCTGATCGCGCGCATCCTGCGCGACCGGCATGCAGTGGTGTGGACCGCGCAGGACGTGCCGAGCGCGCTCGCCGTCCTCGCCCGCGACGGCTTCGATGTCCTGGTGAGCGACATCGGAATGCCGGTGCGCGACGGCTACGACTTGATTCGCGAGGTGCGGGCGAAGGGGCTGAGCCTCCCGGCGATCGCCCTCACCGCGTTCGCGCGCGCGGAGGAACGCAAGCGTGCGCTCGACGCCGGCTACGACGCGCACCTGGCCAAGCCGGTCGACCCGGCACAACTGGCGCGCGCGATCGCGCGCCTCAAGCGGACGCCGAAGGTAGAGACGCCGACCGCCCTTTGAGATCTGTTTCCGCCGTGTAGGGGGTTGCGGTTCGGGGCCGCCCCGGTTAACATCATGCGCTCGTCCTTTCGTTTCCACCCTTGTTCAGCCCTCGGTTCCCCGCGTGACCCCCCACGCATTTCGGCGTCTTTGCACGGAGGTGGCTCCATCCGCCCGGCCCGATTCGTCGCATTGGCCGCATTAATCCTGTCCCTTGAGGCCGCTTCGGCGGCGCATGCTGCAATGGTTCCCGCGGGTTTCGTCGATGAGCTGATCACCAGCGGATTCGCGCAGGTGAGCAATTTCGACTTCATCACGCCCGACCGGATCCTCGTGATCGAGCGCGCGACCGCGCAAATTCGCCTGGTCGAGAATGGCGCGATTTCGGTGGTCGACCCGGTGGGCGTGGTTCCCGACGTGGAAGCGTCCTTTGTCGAGCAGGGGCTGCTCGGGATCGCGGTCGATCCCCGCTGGCCGGCGAAGCCGTACGTCTATGTCCTTTACACGGCGTTCTCTGCCCCGAACATCCACCTCCGCCGTTTTGCAGTGGCAGGCGATCTCGATGGCACCACGGGCGGGGGTCTGAGCCTGGATCTCGCCTCGGGGCGGGACATCCTTGCCGACCTGCCTGACGACTCCGAGTACCACAATGGCGGGACGCTTCTGTTCGCCGCGGACAGCAGCCTGTTCGTCGGGCTCGGGGACGACTTCGTTCCGTGCGGTGCCCAGGACATTCACCAACTTCGCGGAAAGCTGCTGCGACTCGACGTGAGGAACGTCGCGGACGGGCCCGGCAAGACCCCGAGCTACCAGGAACTCGTGGCGGCGGGCAATCCGTTCCAGTTCGACACCGATCCGCGCGCGCGCCTGGTGTGGCAGTACGGCCTGCGCAATCCGTGGTCCTTCGACGTCGACATGAGGAACGGGATCACGGCGATCGCGGACGTCGGGCTCGACACCTACGAAGAGATCGACGTCACCGGCCTCAGGGGGCGGAATTTCGGTTGGCCGCTGTACGAGGGCCCGAAGCGTCTCGCCTATCCCTGCACCTACTCTGACACGCTCACCCTCACGCCGCCCTCGTACTGGTACGAGCGCGGCCCGGGGCCTGCGGCGATCATCATGGGTGGGATCTGCCCCCGGCTCTGGTTCCGGACCACCGGATTTCCGAACGAGTACGTCGGCAACATCTTCTTCGCCGATTTCTTCCAGGGCTCGCTGCGGCGTCTCGTGTGCGGGCTTTCGGGCTGCGCGATCGCGCAGCCGGTGCCCGGCCAGCCCGACTCGCTCGCCTGGGCCACCGGTCTCGGAATGGCGACCCGCATCCGCTTCGGGCCGGACGGCTTCCTCTGGTATGTCGCCTCCGGAGGACTCAGGCGGATCTCCAATCCCACGCCGGTCGGAGTGCCGACACTTCCCGTGATGGCGAGCACGTCGATTCGCGGCGCATGGCCGGTTCCGAGCGGCGGCAACATCCGCTTCGCCTTTGCGCTCGGATCACCGGGGAGCGCGAGCTTCGCGATCGTGGACGCGCGCGGGCGCCTGGTGCGCCAGGTCGTGGGGGCGCAGGCCCACGCGGCGGGCGATCACGTGGCGGCGTGGGACGGGCTCGATCACAACGGCCGCCCCGCGGCGTCGGGCGTCTACTTCGGCGTGCTGCGGGCGGATGGGCGGGTGCTCGCGAAGCGCGTCGTGCGTCTCGCCTCGGGCGCGGCCTCGCCCTAGCGGCTGGATCTGGAGACGCCGTCGCCACAGGCGCAATCGATGGCAGGCACCGTTGCGGCCTTGTCCTGTCCGTGACCGGTGGGCTACTGTTGAGCGTGCCATTCGCTTGATTCCTTGCCCGCCCTCGAGTCTTGCATCCCGGCGTGACCCCCGCGCCGTTCGAACTTCTCGTTCAAGGTGGATCCATGCGCTTCTCGATGCGCGCTTCCCTCTTGTCTGCCCTTGCGCTCGGACTGACGCAAGGCGTGGCTCCCGCGAGCGACCTGCTCACGCTCCACCAGGTCGGTTCGTTCGCGAAGAGCGATGCCTCGTCGGTCTTCGACGCGGCGCGCCGGCATCTCGTCGTAATTGGTGGACTCAATTCGGTCCCCGAGCCCTACGTGCATGTGCTCGATCTCTCGGGAGCGGTCGCGACGTGGCGATCGCCCAACGTGCTGGGGACTGCGCCGCCCGTGAACCTGACCAATGCGCCGGCGGTGTACGACTCGCTGCGCGACCGGATGATCGTGCTCGAGGGCACGTCGATGTGGTCGCTCTCGCTTGCCGTTCCGATGACCTGGACACACACAACTCCCGGCGGCACGCCGCCCACACTGGGCGGCGCGGCCGCGATCTACGATCCCGTGCGCGACCGCATCGTCGGTTTCGGGAGCAACGGCCCGGTCAGCCAGACCTGGCAGCTGTCGCTCGGCGCCTCGCCCGCGTGGGCGGCGGTGCCGTTTATCGGCGCCGTGCCACCGTGGCGGACCGACGGCGCTTTTGCCTACGACGCGGCCGCAGATCGGATGATCGTCACGCTCGGGAAGACGGCAGCGGGCGACGTCAATGACACCTGGCAGCTCACCCTCGCGGGAACGCCGGGTTGGAGCCTCCTGCCGACGACCGGGACTCCGCACCCCCTCACCCACGACGCCGCCTTCGCGTTCGACCCCGCAGCGCGAGTGCTGCGCGTGTTCAGCGGCACCTCCAACTCGAGCACGAGTCGGCTCGACGTGGTGACGGGAGCATGGACAGCGATCAGCACGAGCGAATTCCCGCCGTCGCGCTCGGCCGCGGCCTCGGCGTGGGATGCCGCAGGGTCGCGCATGATCCTGACCGGCGGTCTGGCCGCCCCGAAGGGTGACCTCTGGCAGTTGACTTCGGATTGGTCGGAGATTCCGGCGACCGGGGGAGCGATGCGGGTCGCCGACTTCGCGGGCTACGACGCCGCACAACACCGCTACGCCGCAACGGTCCTGGGCGCCCCGGCGTTCCTGTCGATGGTCGACTCCACATGGACGGTGGCGGGCCCGCAGGCGCGACCGTTCCGCACGATGGCTCGATTCTACGATCCCGGACTGAACCTGCTGGGGACATTCGACGCGGACACTCTGTACTCGATCCATCCGGGGGTCGACGTCGCGTGGACGAGGAGTGCCACGATCGGGGTCAAGCCCCCGTTCTTCAACGCGGGGACGATCTACCAGGATCATCCCAACCACCGCGTTCTCGTTTTCGGCGGCGAGACCTTCGGCCCGGGGGCCCCGGTCCTCTCGACCGCGCTCTTCCTGTTCGACTACCTGACGGCGTCGTGGACCGCGCCGCTGGGATCGACGCCGATCGGGCGTCGTCACACGGCCACGATGCACGACACGCAGCGGAACCGCCTGGTGTTCTTCGGCGGCGGCGAGTATCAGCACCTGGGACCGCCCAGCGCGCTCAACGATCTCTGGAGCATGGATCTCTCGACGCTGGCCTTTGTCGCGTTGACTCCCGGCGGGACGCCGCCGAGCCAGCGCTACTTCTTTCCCGCGGCGTACGATCCGCTGCGCGACCGCGGGCTGGTGTTCGGGGGCATCCAGTTCGGCGTCTGGCTGAAGGGGATCTACTACCTTCAGTTCGCTCCCGGCGACGCGAACGGAACCTGGTCGCGCAACGATCCCGTTGGTGAGCCGGTCCCGGACATTCCCGGCTACGTCGGCGACCTCGATCCCGGGCTGGATCGCTTCTTCGTGCCCGGCGCCGCTTCGTATTGGGAACTCGGGTGGGGGCCG
>JBKJOC010000081.1:0-2816 GCA_046595725.1 Candidatus Eiseniibacteriota bacterium | reverse complement strand
CACATGCGCCTCGTCGGTTGGAACCTCGGCAGCCTCGGCAACATGGATCGCTCGATGTCGACCGACGCCGTCTTCCCCGTGCCGCGCTGCGCGGTCTCGAACGCCGGACCGTTCTGCGTCGAATCGACCAACACGCACAGTGCACCGTCGGGGATGGAATCGTACGCCTGGTCGCTGGTCGACAACACCAGCGGCGCAGTCATCGTCGGGAGCGCCACGGGCACCGCGGTCGTCGTGCGCACCAGCTTCGCAGGGACCTACACGCTGGTGCTCACGACCGGCGCGAGCGGATTCACGAAGCAGTGCCAGGCGTTGATCACGGTGACCCCGCCGCCCACGGCGGACGCGGGTCCCGACCTTACCTCGTGTGCCGCGAACCCGCTGGCGCGGCTTGCCGGCTTCGTGACTGCCGGCAGCGCCTCGTGGACCGGGGGGAGTGGGGTGTTCAGTCCGGGACGTTCCGATCCGCAGGCGTCCTACACGCCCTCCGCGGCCGAGATTGCCGCGGGCGGCGTGACGCTTACGCTCGTCGCCACGTCATCGCTCGGCCCGTGCCCGCCGGCAAGCGACGCGATGCGCGTCACGATTGCCCCGGTCGCGACCGCGAACGCAGGCGCCGACGCCATCGTCTGCGCCAGCGACCCCCAGGTTCGGCTTGCCGGCACGATCGGCGGCGGGGCAACGGGCGGAACCTGGAGCGGCGGTTCCGGTAGCTTTGTCCCTTCGGCCTCCACGCTCAACGCGACCTACGTGCCGACCGCCGCGGAAATCGCCGCGGGCGTGGTCCTGCTCACGCTGGCAACCGACGATCCCGCGGGCCCGTGCAGCGCCGCTTCCGACCAGATGCGCATCACCATCGGGTCCGCGGCGTCCGCGAATGCGGGACCGGACCAGGCGGTCTGCGCCTCGGCGCCCCAGGTGCAGCTCGCCGGCGTGGTCGGCGGGGGCGCTGCGATCGGCGGGTGGAGCGGGGGTGCGGGTTCGTACAACCCGAACGCCTCGGCGCCCAACGCGGTGTACACGCCGTCTGCCGCGGAGATCGCGGCCGGCGGCGTGACGCTCACGCTCACGACCAACGACCCGAGTGGCCCCTGCCCAGCGGCCAACGACCAGGTGCGCGTCACGATCCTGCCGGCGGCGATCGCCGTCGCCGGAACCGACCTGCTCGCGTGCGCGTCCAGCCCGCAGGTTCAGCTCGCCGGGTCGGTCGGGGGGGGCGCGACGAGCGGAACGTGGAGCGGCGGCACGGGCACGTTCAATCCGAGCGCTGCGGTGCTCAATCCCACGTACACGGCATCGTCGGCGGAAGTCGCGGCCGGCGGCGTGACGCTGACCTTCCTGACCAACGACCCAGCCGGTCCGTGCGGTGCGATCAGCGACCAGGTGCGCATCACGATCAGCCCGGCCGCGACCGTCAACGCGGGTTCAGACCAGGTCGTGTGCGCCTCGAGCCCGCAGGTGTCGCTCTCCGGCGCGGCCGGCGGCGGCGCCTCGAGCGCGAGCTGGAGCGGAGGCGCGGGCTCGTTCAGCCCGAGGAACACCGCGCTCAATGCGACCTACACGCCGACCGCCGCAGAGATTGCGGCCGGCAGCCTGACGCTGACCCTGACTTCGAACGATCCGACCGGACCCTGTCCCGCGGTGGCCGACCAGGTGACGATCACGATCGATCCGATCACGACCGTCAACGCCGGTCCGGACCAGGTCGTCTGCGCGACCAGCCCGCGCGTGCAGCTGCAGGGCTCGGTCACGGGCGTCGTCAACGGCGGCACGTGGAGTGGGGGATCGGGCTCGTTCAGCCCCGACCCGAACTCCCTGGGCGCGGCCTACACGCCGAGCCCGGCCGAGGTCGTCACCGGGAGCGTCACGCTGACGCTGACGAGCGTGGGCTCCGGTCGTCCGTGTCCGCCGGCGAGCGACCGCATGACGATCCAGATCCAGCGGGCCGCGGCCGTGAACGCGGGACCTGACCAGGTCACCTGTGCGGCCACGCCGCTGGTGCAGCTCGCAGGCAGCGTGAGCGGCGCCGCGACGAGCGCCGCGTGGAGCGGAGGGGGCGGGACGTTCGCCCCGAACGCGGCCACGCTCAATGCGACCTACCTCCCGACGCCGGGCGAGATCGCCGCCAGGAGCGTGACGCTGACCTTGACCACGAACGACCCGGCCGGACCGTGCGGCCCGGTCAGCGACCAGGTCAGGATCACCTACGACCAGCCCACGGTGTCGGTCGCCGACCGCGTCGTGTGCAACGGCGTCTCGCCGGCGACCCTGTGCGCGAACGCCGGGAACGGCGTGCCGCCCTACGCCTACCGCTGGAGCAACGGAGCGACCACGCCGTGCATCGCGGTGTCGGACACGGGCCTCTACTCGGTCACCATCACCGATGTCAAGGGCTGCCAGGCCAGCGGTGCGGGATCCTTCCGACATCGGAAATGTATCGGCATGCTGGCTCACACGAGCACAACCTGCGACTCGTACCAGGCCGGCACGGGCGAGGACCTGCCGTCGTCGGATGTCCACTACGGGGTGCGCGATGGGGTCATCAGCACCATCTCGCCGGGCGTCTTCTTCTACTTCACGAAGGTGACCGCGCCGAGGGCGGACTTCACGATCGTGATCGAGCAGGCGCGCAGCAATGCGGCATTCCCCTACTGCGAGCTGCAGCAGGGCCAGGTCGCGCTCTACGACTCGGATTGCAATCGCATCGGGACGGGTTCGGAGACGTCCCCGGGCCAGGCTGCTGTCGACGTGCAAGGCGCCCGGCCGGGCCAGGTGTTCATCGTCAGCGTCAAGTATTCGCTCAAGAGTTTGGTCGG
>JBKJOC010000029.1:0-5266 GCA_046595725.1 Candidatus Eiseniibacteriota bacterium | reverse complement strand
GTCGTCCCCCAGCGTCATGAGTGCGAACAACAGGTCGGCGATCGACTCCGCCCGCCCGGTGCGCAGGGCAAGCAACGGCGTTGCGCGCGGGTCGAGCACGACCAGGTCCGCCTCGTGACCGACCGCGAACGTCCCCACGCGATCGTCCAGGTCGAGCGCCCGCGCACCGCCCAGCGTCGCCAGGTAGAAGCCGAACAAAGGATCGAGCGGGGCGCCCCTGAGCTGGGCGACCTTGCACGCCTCGTCGAGCGTGCGCAGGAGCGAGAAGCTCGTCCCCGCGCCCACGTCGGTGCCGAGGCCGACCTTGACCGGCCGCCTGGGGTCGAGCGCACGCGCGAGGTCGAACAGTCCGCTGCCGAGGAACAGGTTTGACGTCGGGCAGTGCGCGAGCGCGGTTCCCGTGTCGTGGCAGCGCGCCAGTTCGCCTTCGGTCAGGTGGACGCCGTGCGCCAGCACCGAGCGCGGCCCGAGCAGGCCATAGTGGTCGTAGACATCGAGATAGCCGGAGCGCTCGGGAAACAGCTCACGCACCCACGCCACTTCGCGCGCGTTCTCCGACACATGTGAATGCATCCACGTGTCCGGGTGCTCGCGCTTGAGCGCACCCGCGGCCTCGAGCTGGGCGGGCGAACTGGTCGGCGCGAAGCGCGGAGTGATCGCGTAGAGAGCGCGGCCCTTGCCGTGCCAGCGCTCGATCAGCCGCTTCGATTCGTCATAGGCGGATTGCGCGGTGTCGAGCAGCGCGGGCGGCGCGTTGCGATCCATCCAGACCTTGCCGGCGATCAGGCGCAGGTCGCGGCGCGCGGCCTCCTCGAACAGGGCGTCGACCGATTGCGGGTAGGTGGCGCAGAAAACGAGCGCGGTCGTCGTCCCCTGGCGGACGAGCTCGTCGCAGAACACGCGCGCGATCGCATCGCCATGCGCCCGGTCCATGAACGCCTGCTCGGCCTCGTAAGGCGCGCGCGCGAGCCAGTCGAGAAGTTGCGCGCTGTGCGTGCCGATCATCGCGGTCTGGACGTAGTGCGTGTGGGCGTCGATGAATCCCGGCATCACGAGGCAGCCGGGGTAGTGCGCAACCTCGGTGCCCGCCGGGAGCCCAGGCAGCAGTTCGGCCGCCGGGCCGACCGCCGTGATGTCACCGTCCCGTGACACCACGAGGCCATCGGGCACATGGACCACCCCGCCCGGGCGCGGATCCCCGGTGCAATAGACGAGATCCCCCCGCACCGCCGTGCTGCGGTCCTGCCCCTGCGCCATCGCGTTTCCTCCGGGCTTCGACCGATCTTCGTTGCGACAGACTACCCTTTGCGGCATTCTTATGCCCTTCAAACACATGTGGGCGTGCTTCGATTGCCCCCGGCCGCTCCCATCCCAGCGTCCACTCCGCGACTTCCGGTCGGCCCCTGGGATTCATTCGAAAGGTCAGAATCCCATGACCCGCTGGATCCTCCGTTTCGTCCTCACAGTGGTCTGCACCCTCTCCCTGGCCGGCTCCGCATTCGCCGATCTCTCCAAGCTCAACGCTCGCGCCCGCATCGCCCTTTCCGAGCTTGCGAGCGGCCAGGACGCGGGCTCGCTCAAGGGCTCCGGTCGCGCGGTCAACAACGAGGGTGAGCTTGATGTCTTCATCCTGGGCAACGTCTCGCGCGGCGAGCTCGAAGCCGCCGGCGCCCGCGTGCGCACCGAGCTGCCGGGCCTGTTCACCGCCTACATCCCGCTCTCCGCCGTCGAAGGTGTCGCCGCGCTCGCCAATGTCACCAGCATCCAGGGCTCGGCGCCGGCCGATCCGGAACTTGACGCCTCGGTCCCGACGACCGGCGCGAACCTGCTGCGCGGCGCCGGCCCGGCATTCACCGGGCTCAACGGCGCGGGCGTGCTGGTCGGCGACGTCGACAGCGGCATCGATTACAACCACGACGACTTCAAGGACGCAGGTGGCCTGACGCGTCTGATCAACATCTGGGACCAGACCGTGAACACGGGCCCGGCGCCGTTGGGCTATGCCTACGGCACGGAGTGGACCCCGGCGCAGATCGACGCCAACGCCGCGACGGAAGTCGACGTTTCTGGCCACGGCACGCACGTCATGGGCATCGCGGGCGGCGACGGCAGCGGCACCGGGGGCGCGGTTCCGGCGTATACCTACGTCGGCATGGCGCCCAGGGCCGATCTCCTCATGGTCAAGACCACGTTCCAGACCACCGCCATCCTCGACGGCGTCTCCTACTTCTTCCAGCGCGCCGCCGCACTCGGCAAGAACGCCGTCTGCAACATCTCGCTGGGCTCGCACTACGGCCCGCACGACGGCTCGAGTGCGTTCGAGGTCGGCCTGTCCGCGTTGACCGGTCCCGGCCGGGTCATCATCAAGTCCGCCGGCAACGAGCGCGGGGTCGCGCAGCACTCCGAGGTCTTTGCCGCTGGCGCCGGCACCACCACGACGTTCACGGTCGCCGGTTCCGCCGTCAACCGGACCGTGGCGCTCGCGGGCTACTACAATGCCACCGAGACGATCAACGTCCAGGTCACGACGCCCAACGGCACGATCATCGGGCCGCTCACGGTCGGCGGCATGAATGCCGCCTACCCGGGCACGTCGACGGCCAACGGCCGCGTCTACCTGGAGAACGGCCTCACGGTCTACCCCAGCGGCGCACGCGAAGTCTACTTCGAGGTGACCCCGGCCACCGGCCAGAACATGAACGGCACCTGGACCATCACCTACATTCCCGTCGTCCTGGGCGCCGCGAACGGCGAGGTCGACACCTGGCGCTTCTTCCAGTCGACCGGCTCCAGCGCGAACTTCGGGATCGGCAACCAAAACAGCGAGGAACTGGTCTCGGAGCCAGGCAACGCGCTCGACCTGGTGACCGTCGCGGCCTGGGTCACCAAGCGGTTCTGGACGGACTGCAACGGCCTGGTCCTCAACTTCACGGGAGCGGTGGACCCGGGCAACCTGGCCACGTTCTCGAGCCCGGGCCCGACGCGTGACGGTCGCCAGAAACCCGACATCGCGGCCCCGGGCGCGGTCATCGGGTCGAGCACGAGCTTTGACATCGCGCAGGTCTGCGCGGCGACGGGCTCGACCAGACTCAACGACGCGATGATGCACATCGTCAACCAGGGCACGTCGATGGCGGCGCCGCACGTGACCGGCGCGACCGCGCTGATCATGCAGAAGTACGGCGCGGTGACTCCCGCCTTCGTCAGGACGTTCCTTTCCACCCGCGCGATCGTCGACGGCTTCACCGGCTCTGTGTGGAACAAGGACTGGGGCAAGGGCAAGCTCTTCCTGGGCGACATGGTCGACCCGACCGTGGCCGTGATCTCGCCGAACGGTGGAGAGCTTTACCAGGTCGGCCAGGGGATCAATCTCGACTGGAGCGCGGCCGACCCCCAGGGGGCAGTCACGATCGACCTCTACCTCTCGCGCACCGGCGTTGCCGGACCGTGGGAGACGATCGCCCTCGCCCAGCCGAACACGGGCACCTACGCGTGGCTCGCGACCGGCCCCGCCACGAACCAGGCGCTGCTCAAGGTCGTCGCCAAGGACGCGGCCCTGAACCAGTCCGAGGACGTGAGCGACAACCTGTGGACGATCGAGGCGCCGGTGCCGGTGCTGATGCCGCTGTTCGAGTCGACGGTCGATGGCGGCGCAATCAAGCTGCGCTGGCAGTTCGGCGAGCCGGGCCTCACGCTGACGCGCATCGAGCGCTCGGACGTGGCCAACGGCTCGTTCCACGCCGTCGAGGTGGAGCTGGGTAGCGCGGACGGCGCAGACTTCGCGATCGACCGCAGCGCCCAGGTCGGCGCGACCTACTGGTACAACGTGATCGCCCGCCGCAACACGGGCGAGCAGGTCACGTTCGGCCCGATCTCGGCGACGGTCTCCTCGACGGTGACCGCGTTCGCGCTCTCGCGGATCGCCCCGAATCCTGCGATCGCGGGCCCGGTGCGGGTCGAGTTCGCGGTGCCGCGCGACGCCAGGATCCGCGTCAGCGTGGTCGACGTGCGTGGCCGCGAGATCGCGCAGCTGGCGAACGCGAAGTACGCTCCGGGCGTCTATTCGGTGAACTGGAACCGCGAGTCGAAGAGCGGCCGGGTTGCGGCCGGGCTCTACTTCGTCCGCTACCAGACTCCGGATGGCGACCGTCTCGAGCGCCTGGTCTGCACGAACTAGGTCCGGTCTCCGGGGGGCTCCGCGCTTCGGCGCGGGGCCCTCTCTTCTTGGAGGGCCGGCTACGGGCCCCCTCCACGCCGCCCCGGCCCGAGCAAGCCGGCCGAAGCTCGACAGCCCCCGGCCCGCTTGCTACCTTCCGGGAACATGAGCACGCTCGCCCGTCCCGCGGCCGCCTCCCTGGTCGACCGCGCACGCACCTACGCCCGCTTCGTCAAGATCGAGCACGCGCTGTTCTCGCTGCCGCTGATCCTCGCGGGGGCGTTGCTCGCGGCGCCGCACGGCTTTGCCTGGTCGACGCTCGCGTGGATCGCGCTTGCCGGCACCGGCGCGCGCACCGCCGCGCTCGCACTCAACCGCCTGCTCGACAAGGCGATCGACGCCCGGAACCCGCGCACGCGGGTGCGCGAGCTACCCTCGGGCGCCATGAAGGTGGTCGAGGGCTGGGGCGTTGCGCTCGTCGGAGCGCTCGCTTACGCCTTGGCCGCCGCGCAGCTCAACCCGCTCTGCCTCGCACTCTCGCCCATTCCGCTGGTCGTGTTCGCGGTCTATCCCCTGCTCAAGCGCGTGACTCCGCTGTGCCACTTCGGCGTCGGGGCGGCGCTCGCGCTCTCCCCGCTCGGCGGTTACCTCGCGCTCCGGCCCGACCTGGCCGAGGCGCTGCAACACGCCGGGCCGTTGGCGGTCTTCACGCTCTTCTGGGTCGCGGGGTTCGACATCATTTATGCCACGCTTGACCTCGAGTTCGACCGCGCACACGGCGTGCGCTCTCTGCCGGCACAGTTGGGCGTCAGGCGTACGCTCTGGATCTCGCGCACCTGCCACGTCGTCGCCTTCGCGGCGCTTGCCGCGTGGGCCCTCATGCGCTGGCCCTCGCCGCTGGTCGCGGGCGCGCTTGCGCTTGTCGGTGCGGGGCTCGCCTGGCAGCAGAAGTCGGCGCGGGACGTCGACCTGGCGTTCTTCCGCATCAACGCCGGGCTCGGGTTCGTCGTGCTGGCGGTCGTGCTCGCCGGACAGGGACTGCCGCGATGAAGCCGGCCGCGCAGCGCGTCGTGGTCGGGATGACGGGCGCATCGGGGGCGATCTACGGCG
>JBKJOC010000002.1:0-3172 GCA_046595725.1 Candidatus Eiseniibacteriota bacterium | reverse complement strand
CACGCTCACGTTCAGCGCGCGGCGGCTGATCTCCACCGCCTCGCGCATCGCGACCGACTACCAGGTCGCGCTCTCGGCCTATCGCCGCAACGTCTCGCAGGCGCGCGGCGGGTGGAGCCGGGGCGCGGTCGAGATCTGGGGCCAGCTCTACCGGGAGGCCGACGCAAGGACCCGTCCGCTGCGCGCCGACCTGACCGACTCGGACCGCCTCGTGCTCGAGCAGGCGGGCAACGATCCATCGCGCGCGCTCGGCAACGGCGTCGGACCGGGGCCCGGAGACTACGGTGCGGTGAACGACACGGCGGGCGTCACGCATTACGCGTTCGTCGGCATCGGCCAGGGCGCGTTCAGTCTCCAGTTCGCCGCCCTGGGCGCGGCGCGCGGGGACTACGCGGAGTCCACGCAGGTCGCGGGACGCACGATCTATCGCCATGTGGGCGCGGGCCAGGGGGGCTTCACGCCCGGGCGCCTGCTGCCGCTCCCCGCCGCGCTCGAGGTGGCGAACGCCGGCGTGTCGGTCAAGCCCTGGTCGTGGGCGCGCGTCTCCGCCGAGTTGTCGGGCTCGCGTTCCGACCTCAACACGTTCTCCCTGGTCGACGACGGGCAACGAGGCGGCGCCGCCGCGCAGGCTCTGGTCACGCTCGAAGGTCCGGTCAGGGCCGCCGGCTTGAAGCTCGGCACGCTCGGGGTGACGGGCGAATTCCGCCGCTTCGACGCGCGCTATCGCTCGCCGGGGCGACTCGACCCCGTGTTCTACGAGGAGGAGTGGGGCGTCAACGCCAGCCGTCCGCTCAAGGCCCAGGACCGGAAGGCCGGCGTCCTCACGTGGCGCCCTGAGGCCACGACGGTGGTGCGCGCCGAGTACGCACAACTCGCAGCCGACTCGGGCTTCTTCGCGCGGCGGCGGGGCGCGAGCGCTGACCGGATCGGGATCGTGAGCGCGCACGCCCGGATCGAGCGCGTCGACAATCGGCAGTCGAGCGCCACCTACCGGAACGAGGGTTTCCGCGACAAGGCCGAGGCCCGCGCCTCGTGGTCGGGCAACGCGTTCGTGCGTCCCGAGGTCTCGGTAGACCTCGAGTCGCGCGTGCCGCCAGCAGCGAGCGACTCGGCGGCGACGCGCTACCGGCAGTGGGACGTTGGAGCGACCTTCCCGAAGGTCGGGCCGCTCGAATTGAGCGCGGGGATCGGCCAGCGCTTCGATGCCAGTCGCGCGGCCGGCGAATGGAACCCGTTGACGCGCGCCGACCGCGTGCGCGGCGCGCTGACGTTGCGCGCGGGATCCCGCTTCTCGGGCGCGCTCGGGCTCGAGCGCCGGCTCAAGTTGCCCGAGGCGCCGGGCGCGCCGCCCCGAACCACGAGCGACGCGGGCTACGCGCGCGCGCGCCACGCGTTCGGTACGCGTTCTGGCGAGCAGGAGCTGGCGCTCGAGTGGACGAGCGAGGCGCAGGAGATCCGCCAGCGCCAGGTACGTTTCGTCGGCGCCGGCGGGGGCGCTTACGACTCGCTGGGCAATTTCCTCGGGCGCGGCGACTACGATGTCACCCTCGCGGCGACGGGCACGTTTGAGCGGCTGGCCAGGACCAGCGGGAGCTATCGCCTGGAGCTGCGCCCTGCGAACGCGCTGCGCGACTCGAGCGCGTGGGCGTCCCGGCTGGCGGAGGCGCGCGCGTCCGTGTTGCTGCAGGCGACCCTCGGACGGCGCGGCAGCTTCGAGCTTTCCGACTTGTTCTACGGGCCGGGCCGGACGCTCGGGCGCGAGGACGTGGCTTCCGGCTCCTACCTGGTGCGTCCGGAACTCGAGTTCGGCGGCCGCTCGCGCTGGCTGGCCATCCTGTTGCGCCTCGAGCGGCGGTCGACCGCCGACCGCCAGTACAGGGGCCAGTCGACGACGCGCGACGAGTGGCTTGAGGAGGCGCGCTGGCGCACGCGGCCGGGCCCCCACTTCCTCTCCGAAACCTCGGTCCGCCTGGGGCAGAGCCGCGCGGTCCAGAACACGAGCGTCTTCGGCAGCGCGCGCCGGCGCCTGGTGTCGCAGGGCGTGACCGCGGAGTGGACGTGGTTACCGTCGCCCGAGTGGCGGGTGGGCGCGGTCGGCTCGCTCGACCGCGCGGATCTCGCGGGCGATGCCGACGAGCCGTCGCGCGTCGCACGTTTCGGTCCGCGCTTCGTCCACACCAGGGGCGGCAGGTTCCGCGGCGAGTTGCTGCTGCGCCGGGCCGCGATCGGCGGAGGCGCGTTGCCCGTGCTCGTGCCGAGCGGGTTCCCCACGTTCCCCGATCGCTGGGACTACACGCTCGAGACCAGCTGGCGCGTGCGCGAGCGCGCGAACCTCGTGCTCTCGGGCAACGGACGTCAGCGGCCGGGCGCCTCGTTCATTCATTCGGGTCGGGTCGAGCTGAGGGCGTACTTCTGATGTGGCGCGCGCTGTTCCTTGGCTGTGCCCTCCTCCTGGCCGGAGCGTCGGCCCCCGGTGCGGCCCCGCTCCCGGGGTGGCCCGAGGGTGTGGTCGTGCGCGAGGTCCGGTTCGCGGGCGCGCGCGCGCTCAGGGACAGCGACCTCGAGCGCGCGCTTGCGGTCCCGACCGGTCGCGCGCCTGATTCCGTGGCGGTCGCACGCGGTGTCGCGCGCATGGTCGAGGTGTTCCAGGGCGAAGGCTTCCTGGCCGCGCGCATCGACTCGATCGTTCCGGGCGTGGTGGGTGGCGGCCGCGCGGCGCTGGTGCTCCACCTGACGTCCGGGCCGCGCCACGTCTATGGCCGCGTGAACTGGGACGGTCTCGCCCGCGTGACGCCCGAGGAAGCCGCGGCGATCGCAAACGTCGCGCCGGGCGCGCCGTTCCGCGCGAGCGCGCTCTCCCTGGGGCTGGCGCGCCTGATCTCATCCTACGAGGCGCGCGGCTTTCCGGCAGCGCGCGCTCTCGTGCTCGACCTCGATCGCCGGGGCGCGGAAGTGGACCTCCTGGTTCGCGTCTTCGAGGGTGATTCGATCGTGATCCACTCGGTGGCGTTCGATGGCGCGCGGCTGACGAAGCGGTCGGTGATGGAAAAAAGCGTGGGCAACGTGGTGGGCCTTCCGTACAATCGCGCGCGTCTTGTGCAGGCGCGGCAGCGTCTGTCGGACCTCGGCGTCTTCACGCGCGTGGGGGAGCCGACGGTCGAGCCCGAGGGCC
>JBKJOC010000489.1:0-4658 GCA_046595725.1 Candidatus Eiseniibacteriota bacterium | reverse complement strand
CTCCTGGGCGCAGTGGGGTGCCCTCGAAGGTATCAGGCCCGGCCGCGCAGCGCTAGCCGGGGCGCGGCCGGGCGAATCCCTCGTCGAACGCCCCGTGCACGACAAACCCGAGCCGCTGGTAGACCCGGATGGCAACCTGATTGCCCTGCCACACGTTGAGCACGATCGTCTCAGTCCCCCGCGCCCGCAGCTCGTGCGCGACCGCGGCCGTCACCCTCTGGCCCAGCCCCTGCCCGCGCCGGTCGCGCCGCGTATACACGTTGCCGATCGCGGCCACGTCGCGCGTCAGCACGTGCGTGCCGGCAGCGGCGAGCAGGCCGCAGCTCTCCTCGCGCACGCCGCGGTAGCAGCCGCGCTCGAGCATCGACTCGTTGAAGAAGTCCGGCACCTCGCCCGCGTCCGCGCCGTCCTGGTAGAGCGCGCGCAGGGCCATGAGGTCGATCAGCCCGAGCCGCGAGGTCCCAGGCTCCGGGACCGGGTCGCCTTCGAGCCGCATGCGGTACATCGCATGCGGCTGCTCGAACGGGGTCGTGGCGTCAACGAAGGGGCGGTGCTCGGGCAGGCAGACCGCGAACACGCGGCGCGTCCCCTCAATCGTGGCGAGCGCTTCGCGCCAGAGCGCGGCGCATGCGTCCGCCGGGCCGAGCGCGACGAGGACCGGGTCCTCGAATGCGCGATAGAGCAGGACCACCGCGCCCGCCGCCTCGTCCAGGAACCAGGTCGAGTGCGCCTCGTGGGGTGGCGCGAGATCGGCGATCAGGTAGGCCGACCACGCCGGGTCGCGCAAGAGCAGCGCCTGGAGCGCCTCGGGATCAGCGCGCAGGCTCGAGGTATTCCCGCCCGCCCATGAGCGGCCTGAGGGCATCGGGAATGCGGACGCGTCCGTCCGCCTCCTGGTTCTGTTCGAGGATCGTGATGATGATGCGCGGCAGCGCCAGGCCCGAGGCGTTGAGCGTGTGGACGAACTCGGGCTTCGCGCCCGCCTCGCGGCGGAAGCGGATGCCGGCGCGGCGCGCCTGGAAGGCCTCGAAGTTCGAGCACGAGCTGACCTCGAGCCACGCCTGCTGGCCGGGCGCCCAGGTCTCGAAGTCGTAACACTTGGCGGCGGCGAACGACATGTCGCCGGCGCACAGGAGCAGCACGCGGAACGGCAGGTCGAGCGCCTTGAGCACGTCCTCGACATCGGCGCGCAGCTTCTCGTGCTCGTCGTAGCTGGTCTCGGGCAGCACGAACTTGACCAGCTCGACCTTGTCGAACTGGTGAAGGCGCTGGATGCCGCGCGTGTCCTTGCCGTAGGCGCCCGACTCCTTGCGGAACGACGGGCAATAGGCGGTCAGGAATCGTGGCACGACGCCCGGTTCGAGGATCTCGTCGGCGTAGATGTTCGTCACCGGGACCTCGGCCGTGGGATTGAGCCAGAGGTCCTCGCCCTCGATCCTGTACATGTCGTCGGCCATCTTCGGCAACTGGCCGGTGCCGCGCAGCGCGCGCGAGTTGATGGCGAACGCGGGGTGGACCTCGACGTAGCCGTGGCGGTCGACATGCAGGTCGATCATGAAGTCGATCAGGGCGCGCACGAGCCTCGCGCCGTCGCCGACGAACAGCGGAAAGCCCGAGCCGGCGAGCTTGGGCCCGCGCTCGAAGTCCACGATGCCGAGCGCGGCGGCGATCTCCCAGTGCGGCCGGGGCGTGAAGTCGTATTGCCGTTGCGTGCCCCACTGCGCGACCTCGACATTCGCGCTTGAGTCGCGGCCCTCGGGCACGGAAGCGTCCGGCACGTTCGGGATCCAGAGCACGGCCTCGTCGAGTTCCTCGAGGACCACGCGCAGGCGCCCATCGAGGTCCTTGATCCGGTCGGAGACGGACTTCATGGCAGCGATCCGGTCTGCGGCGTCCTTGCCCTCCTTCTTGAGCCGCGCGATGTCCTCGCTCGCGGCATTCTTCTGCTGCTTGTGCGCGTCGGCCTCCTGGAGCAGCGCGAGGCGCTCGCGATCGAGCTCGTAGAAGCGCGCCAGCTGCGGCGGCAACGCGCCCGCCTTCTTCATGACGCCTGCCTCGATGGCGTCCGCGTTCTCGCGCAGGACCTTCGGATCGTGCATGAAATCTCCTAGGCTTGCGCGAGCGCCGGCGCGGATGCGCGCGCGGCCTCGAGCACGTGGTCGATCGCGGCGTCGTCGTGCGCCGTGGACAGGAAGAACGCCTCGAACTGGCTGGGCGGCAGGTAGACGCCGCGCTCGAGCATCGCGCGGTGGAAGTGGCCGAAGCGCGCGGTGTCGGCCCGCTTGACGGCTGCGAAGTCGCCCGCGGGGCCCTCGAGGAAGAACGCCGTGCCCATCGAGCCCACGCGCGTCAGCGTCATCGGCACGCCGGCCTCGCGGAACGCGGCGTTGAGCCCCTGTTCGAGCCGCGCGCCCTTTTGCTCCAGTTGATCCCAGGGCCTGGTCTGCTCGAGCACCGCAAGCGTGGCCGCCCCGGCCGCCATGGCGACCGGATTGCCCGAGAGCGTGCCCGCCTGGTAGACGGGGCCGCTCGGCGCGATCCGGCCCATCAGGTCACGCGACCCGCCGTAGGCGCCCGAGGGAAAGCCGCCGCCCAGGATCTTCGACAGCGTCGTGAGGTCGGGACGAATCCCGTAGAGTTCCTGCGCGCCGCCCGGGGCGACGCGGAAGCCGGTCATCACCTCGTCCATGACCAGCAGCGCGCCGCTCTGGTCGCACACGCGGCGGAGCGTCTCGAGGAAGCCCGCGCGCGGCTTGACGACGCCCATGTTGGCGGCGATCGGCTCGACCAGCACGCAGGCCACTTCGGAACCGCGGCGCGCGAAGAACTCGATCACGGCGGCGGAGTCGTTATAGGGCAGCACCGCCGTCAATGCGGCCAGCGCGGCCGGCACACCCGGGCTGTCGGGGATCCCGAGCGTGAGCGCCCCCGAGCCCGCGGCCACGAGCAGCGAGTCAGCGTGGCCGTGGTAGCAGCCCTCGAACTTGATGATCACGTCGCGGCCGGTCGCCGCGCGCGCGAGGCGGATCGCCGACATCACGGCCTCGGTGCCCGAGTTGACGAAGCGCACCTGCTCGATCGACGGCACCATCGCGACCACGCGGCGCGCGAGGTCGAGCTCGGGCGGGCTGGGCGCGCCGAACGTCGAGCCACCCTTCATGGCGCGGGTCGCGGCCTCGACCACCGCCGGGTGCGCGTGGCCCAGGATCAGCGGCCCCCACGAGCCGACGAGGTCGACGTAGCGCTTGCCGTCGACATCCACCAGGTACGCGCCCTCGCCCCGCTCGAACCACACCGGGGTGCCGCCCACCGCCTTGAAGGCGCGCACCGGCGAATTGACGCCGCCGGGCAGCAACTCCAGGGCCTCGCGCCACAGCTCCTGCGAGCGGCTCACGCGGTCCTGCCCTCGGCCAGCCAGCGCGCGGCGTCCGCTGCGTGGTAGGTCAGGATCCAGTCCGCGCCCGCGCGCCTTATCGCGGTCAGGATCTCGAGCACGACGCGCGGCTCCTCGATCCAGCCCCTGGCCGCCGCCGCCTTGACCATGCTGTACTCGCCGCTGACGTTGTAGGCCGCGATCGGCGCGTCGAATCGTTCGCGCGCGCTGCGGATGATGTCGAGGTAGGCGAGCGCGGGCTTGACCATGATCGCGTCGGCGCCCTCGTTCAGGTCCTGCTCGATCTCGCGCATGGCCTCGCGCGCGTTCGCCGGGTCCATCTGGTAGCCGCGGCGGTCGCCTTCCTTCGGCGCCGAGCCGGCGGCCTCGCGGAACGGTCCGTAGAAGCCGGAGGCGTACTTGGCGGCGTACGACAAAAGCGCGATGTCGGCGTGGCCGGCCTCGTCGAGCGCCTCGCGGATCGCGCCGATGCGCCCGTCCATCATGTCCGAGGGCGCGATCACGTCCGCTCCGGCGCGGGCGTAGGCGAGCGCGGCCTTTGCCAGCAACGCGATCGAGGCGTCGTTCTGGACCTCGCCCCGCTCGAGCACGCCGCAATGGCCGTGGTCGGTGTACTCGCACAGGCAGACATCGGCCATGAGCGCGAGCCCGAGGTCGGCCTCCTTCAAGGCGCGCAGCGCGGTCGGCACGGGGCCATCCTCGGCCCAGGCCGAGGAGCCCTGCGCGTCCTTCGACTCGGGCAGGCCAAAGAGCAGCAGCGCGGGGACGCCCAGGTCGCGCAAGCGCTTCGCCTCCTCGACCAGCATGTCGCTCGAGAGGTGATCGACTCCGGGCATGACGGCGATGGGCTTCCTGACGCCCTTGCCCGGCACGACGAAACACGGCGCAATGAACGCGTCCGCGCTCAGGCGGGTCTCTCTGCCCATGCGGCGCAGTGCGCCGGTCCGGCGCAGGCGGCGCATGCGGAGTTCGGGGTACATCATGGCGCGGCCTCCTCGGGTGCAATCGGTCCGGCGAAGTGCTCGACCAGCGCGGCGACGAGCGCAGGAATCGTGGCCTGCCTGGCCTCGACCTGGGGGGCGAGATCGAGCGCGCCCAGGGCTTCGGACGTGATCGGCCCGATCGAGGCCCGCACCACCCCGGCCAGCGCCGGGCGGTCGTCCCCGAGCGCCTCGACGAACGCGCGCGCGATCGCTCCACTGGTCAGCGTGACGGCGTCGAGGCCGCCTCTTCGCAGGGCCTCGCGCGCGGGCCGGGCGCCCTC
>JBKJOC010000130.1:0-2964 GCA_046595725.1 Candidatus Eiseniibacteriota bacterium | reverse complement strand
GTTCCATGACGAATATTTTCGAAATCGATGAAGAGCGCGACTTCCTTCCGCGGTTCCACTGTCCAATGTCTCCCTGGGGGCAGGTGAGTGACCGGCCGGGGGATCATGATCAAACGTGCGGGGGGTGCTCACATGCAAGGTGTCGTTGCCTGATCATTCAATCCACCCGGCGTCGCCGCCGGACCGGCGTTGCTGAGATCCCTTCAGCCGATTTCGTATTCCTTGAGCTTGCGATACAACGTGCGCAGTCCAATTCCCAACGTTGCCGCGGCTCGCGGCCTATCGTAGCGCACACTAAGCAAAGTTTCCGCTATGAAACGTTTTTCGACCTCGGCGAGCGTGAGCGTGAGCGGTAAAGCCAGGATTTCCTGCGTCTCCCGTGTCGCATTGCGTACGGCGTGCGGTAAATCGGACACGTCGAGCGGCCTGCGGGCCTCGGCGAACACCACCATGCCCTCGATCGTGCTCTTGAGCTCGCGGATGTTTCCCGGCCAGTCGTAGGTCGATAGTTGCCCCATCGCCCCGCGCGTGATCCCCGTCACGCGCCGACCGTAGTCGCGATTGAACTCCTTGAGGAACTGGTCCACCAGCCTTGGCAGGTCCTCGTGGCGTTCGCGCAGGGGCGGAGTGGGGATCGTGGCCTCGCGGAACTCCTCTGCCAGCCCGGTTGCATCGGCGCGCGCCGAGGCGAGGACCCGCACCGTCTTGTCTTCGAGCGCGGATGCGAGTTCCGCCCGCGCGGCCGGCTCTTCAAGGTAGAGCGTGCCGCCCCGCGCACTCTTGAGCGCCAGGGCGGTGACCTTGCTCGCGCGCACGAAGGGCCCGTGCCTTCGCGCCGAGTTCTGGTGGATCGCCTGGGCGAGCACCGACTTGCCGCTCCCCGCCTCGCCCTGGAGGAGGTAGGGCTGATCCGAGTCCGCGGCCCGTCGCGCCTTGCGCACCAGTTCCGGGGAGAGAGTCAGGTTGTCGAAGCCCAGCCGCTCGTCGAGGCGATGCTCGAGCGTCTCGGCCCGCTTGATCTGCGCCTGGAACGCGAAGCCGCGCTCGAGCACGGCGACCAACCTCGGCACGTGGACTTTGGGGAATTGCACGTCGGAGGCGCCCTGCTTGACCGCCTCGTCGAGGGCGCGGTCATCCTCGGCCAGAAGGACGGCGCAGACCTCCGGTCTGAGCGCGCGGGCGCGCTTCAGGAGTGCCATGCCGTCGATGCGCGAGCTCCTGAGCTCGGTCACGAGCCCGCCCGGATGGGAGCTGTCGAGCGCCCTCAAGGCCGACTCGGTGTCGTGGACGAACACGACACCGTGGCCGCGCTCGCTCAGGACCTTCTCCAGGGCATGGCTTTCGCTCGATTCGCCGGCGACCAGGAGGACGACCGCGGCGCCGGCCTTCATTGCTGGTCCGGCCTCAGCCCGAGCGCCCCCCGCACCTTGCCCTCGAGCGTCAGCGGTTCGCCCCGTCGTTCGTCGAGACGCAGGTGGGTGACCACCCGGTCGGTGCCGAGCGAGGCGTCGAAGGTGGCGTCGTGGAGCCTTTGCGTGAGCTCGAGGATCTGGCCCACCGGGCCCTCGACCTGCGTGCCCATGGCGGTGAGTTGGTAGGCGAGGCCGCTGGCCTCGACGATCGGCAGCAGGGCGCGGATGTACTCGCGGATGGTGGAGTCGCCGGTGCCGAGCGGGGTGATGAAGATCTCCGCGACAGCGAGGCGCTGGGGCTCGTGGTCGCCTTCGCGTTCGCCGGACATGGCCTGGTCGCTAGATGCGGACCGTCACGCGCTCGCGGCTCTGCCCGCGGGCGGGCGCGGCGCGGACGTTCATGACGACCACGTCGCTGCCGTTGGTCACGGTCACGCGGTAGCGGATGGCGTCGACGCCGATGGCCGCGTTCGACGACACGTCGTACGCGTAGACGCCGTTGACATCGGTCACGCCGTTCGCGATCGGCAGGACTCCGCCGCCGGTCGACGTCAGGCTGTCGAGCTGGACGGTCGCCCCGGCGATGGCAAGGGCGGTCGCCTTGTCCTCGACCTTGATCTGGAAGCGGATGGTCGCGGGAGTCGCCGGGTGCATCGCGCTGTCGGCGCTGACCGTGAAGTCCGGCCCCGCGCCGTTTCTGATCGTGAACGGGGTCACCGCCGCGTTCGCGACCGTGAATGCGTTGACGACCAGCGTCATCGTCGTGTCGCTCGCGACCACGGGCTGATTGGTGCAGGGATCGTCCGCGTTGTAGCGCGCGATGGGTCTGATGACGAACAACGGGTTGTCGGTCGTGCCGGTGCGGCTGACCTCGAGCAGGATGTGCCCGGCCTCGCACGGGCTGGCCGCGTGGACCAGGATCTTGAAGCGCGTGTTGAACGAGATGCTCGTGGCCGAGGTATCGATCACGGAGACCTGGTCGTAGGCCACGGCTCGAACCTCGAGCGGGGTGTCGATCAGGCGGCCTTCCTGCGAGCAGCCGGCGGCCAGCGCTGCGATCGCAATGGCAGCGGTTGCGAGGGCGCCGCGGCGCCGATCAAACACGGATCACCACGAATTCAGGCAGCCCGCAGCGGGCCGGCGGCGTGCGCACGATGAGATTGGTCGCCCGCCCCGAAGCGGCGGCCGAGATGACGTAGGACAGGTTGGGCCCGCACGGCAGGGTGTAGTCGAACCGCCCGTTGGCGTCGGCCGAGCCGTCGGCGATCGGAGCGTTGGTCTCAAGGTCCCGGATCGTGACCAGCGCGCTCGGAATCGGCAGCCCGGTCGAGACGTCCTCGACGCGGATGCGGAACGCGATGCCGGTCTCCTTGACGAAATTGGGATCGGAGCTGCCGATCACGTTGGCATTGATGACCTGGTTACTGCCCAGAATGTGGAAGGTGCGCGGCCCGCTGCCGACGTCGGTGACGCGCAGGGTGGCGATATCGCTGCCGCTGATGCCCGTGCAGACCTGGTCGGCCCGGTAGACCGCCACCGGGACCACGTTGTA
>JBKJOC010000234.1:0-6036 GCA_046595725.1 Candidatus Eiseniibacteriota bacterium | reverse complement strand
CCCGCGGACGCGCGCTTCCGCGATCCGCTGGCGCGCGACGCGACCGCCCTGGCGCTCCTGCTCGAACCCGGGGCGCGCGTCGTCCTGCTCGGCAGCATCGCCACCGGCAAGTATGTCGACGTGCTCGAGCGGGTCCTGGATGGGCGGCTGCGCTTTCCGCAGGAATTCGTGGGGCGCGGCGACATGAGCCGGGGCGGCCTGCTGCTGCGGTGCGTGCGCGAGGAAATGGAACTCGAGTACGTGCCGCTCGCAGGAGCCCTGCGGCACGGGCCGCGCCCGCCGCGGCTCGGGCGCCCGGTGGGCTAGCTGTCCGGTCCCTCGCGGCCGGTCGCCCGCGTTCCGGGGCCGGCGGCGTCACCCGTGCGGAAGAACGCGAACACCGGATTCTTGACCGGCTTGGACATCGGGCGCTCGAGGAAGCGCCGCCGGACCTGGCCGTTGAGCTCTCCCCCCACCATGAGCGCGAACGCCGTCAGGTAGAGCCAGGTCATGAGGACCAGGAAGGCCCCGAGCGTTCCGTAGAGCTTGTCCATCTGCCCGTAGAGCGAGAGGTAGCGGTCGAAGCCGTAGCCGATCAGCACCCACATGAGCGCGAACAGCGTCGCCCCCGGAGCGGTCCACCGCCAGGACACGCGGGGCAGCGAGGGCGCAATCGAGTAAAGCGCGAACGCGACGAAGAAGGCGACCAGGGAGTAGATCGGCCAGCGCGCCCACCCGATGAGCGAGGGCAGGTTGGGCGCGCCGGGGATCGTCTTGAGGCTGTTGCTCACCAGCGAGGAGCCGACGACCAGGATCTCGAACGCGGTAACGAGGCCGAACCCGACCGCGATCACGAGCACGATCGCCAGCATGCGGCGATACCAGAACGGCCGCACCTCGGTCACGCGATAGGCCTTGTTGAGCCCGCCCATGATCACGTCGAAGCCGTTGGATGCAATCCACAGGACGCCGAGGAGCCCGAGCCCGAGCACCGGCGCGGTGCCGCGCGAGAGCGCCTGGCGCATCGACGCCAGCGTGGCCTCGACCAGCACGTGCGTGTCCCCGGGCGTCGCGCGCTCGATCAGCCAGCCCAGCGTCGAGAGGAATCCCGGGTTCGCCCCGAGCGCGGTGAGGAGTCCCACCATCACGAACAGTCCCGGGAACAGCGCGTAGATCCAGTGATACGCGATCTGGGTCGCGAGGCCGTGGCAGTCGTCGTCGACCACTCCCTTGAGCGTTCCGACGAGCGATTTCAAGATCACGTTCATGGCGGGTTCCCGGGCGGCGCCGGGCTCAGGAATCCGAGGGCAGGTAGTCGACGCCCGCCGCGCGTTGCCGCGCGATCGCCGCCCCCGCGTCCTTCGCGGCCGTGAGCACGGTGGCGCGGATCGACTCCAGGCGATAGGAACGCGTCGGTTCGCTGGCGACCTGGTTGAAGACGGCGCGCGCGCCGGCGATGTCGCCGCTGGCGTAGCGCACTTCGGCCTCGAACGCGGCCGCGATCAGGTCATCGGCCGCAACCTTGCGCACGGTCTGCAGGGTCTGGATCGCGCGCGGGGCGTCACCGACGGCGAACTGCGCCTCGGCCAGGGCGCGCGTCACCACCGGGTCGCGGTTGGTCTCCTCGGCGGCCGCCTGGGCGGAGATGACCGGAAGGCCGCCCGAGCCGCCCGAGATGCGCGTCAGGCGCGACAGCCAGTAGAGCGCCGCGCCGCGCTTCTCCTTGTCGCGCGCCGCCTGGTAGAGCTTGTCGCCCGCGAGCGCGAACTCGCCGCGCTCCATCAGATCCTCGGCCGCCTCGAGTTCGGACGACGACCACGCCGGCACCGCGGCCCCTGCCCCGGCGCGCGCGGCGCGCGAGAGTCCCATCGCGGGATTGAGGCGCCGCGCCTCGTCGAAGGCGAGGGCCGCACGCAGGGTGTCGCCCTGGGCGCGCGCGATGCGACTGGCGAGCAGCGGCGTGAGCCAGTTGTCGGGATCGACGCCGCGCAAGCGCTTGAGCTCGCGCCACGCGCGCGTGGTGTCGCGCTTTGCCACCAGCTCGAGCGCGCGATTGTATCCGGCGTCGAACGACATCGAGTCCGCCGCGATCGCCCTGGTGAAGAACACCAACGCGGAGTCACGTTCGCCCAGCGCACGCTTGGCGAGGCCCGCGTCGGAAAGCCAGAGCGGCTGCCGCGGATCCACGGCCAGCAGCAGCCGGATCGACTCCAGTGCCTCCTTCGGGTTTCCGGCGCCACGCTGGGCCTGCGCCAGCAGCTGGCGACCACCGATGTCGTTCGGGACCTGGTGGAGGTGGAGCTTGAGTGCGCGCTCGATACTGGGATAGTTGCCCTGGCTCATGTCGAAGCCGAGCTGCGACGAGTACCAGATGAGCGAGCGGCCCTCGTCGAGCTCGAGCTCGCGCGCGCGCGCGATCGAGGCCTGCGCCTCGGGAAATTCGCAGCGCGCCCAGTGGTACATGAACTCGGTGAAGTAGGCGGTGGCGTAGGACGAGTCGGCGGCGAACGCATAACGCAGCGCTTGCAGACCCTGTTCCTCGAGCCCGAGCTGCAGGATCGAAACCTGCGCCAGGCGGTTCCAGATCGGCGCCTGCTCGGGAGCGAGTGCGGCAGCCTGCTCGAACGCGTCGCGCGCGACCCGGTAGCGTCCGCCCCGCACCGCCAGCGTGCCGATCAGGTCATAGACCTCGGCGGCGAGCGAGTCCTTGTGGGCGGCGGCGCGCGCGGCGTCCATCGCGCCCGCGAGGTTGTTGAGCCTGAGGCGGCTCTGCACGCGATTGATCTCCGCCTGAGCGGCGGCATTGGCCTTGAAGTGGGCGCCCGGGATGTTCGACTTGAGCACGGTGGCGGCCGCGAACCGCGGCGCGAAAACGCACGCCACGAACGCGAGCAGCACGATGGATGGCAGGGGCAAGCGGCGCATGGGGTCCTATCGCAAGAGTAGCGGGCGCACATCGGCCCGGTAGAGGTGCACGGCTCCGCCCGTCTCGTAGACGAGTCGTCGGCTGTCGGAGGACCAGTTCGCGTGCGCGTCCTGGCCCCGGGGATTGGTCACCAGCGGCCGGGCAGAATCGCCCTCGAGCAGCCAGAGATCGCAATCGCCCTGGTGGCGGCGGGTGAAGACCATGCGGGTTCCATCGGGCGAGAGGGCGGGCTGGAAGTCGGAATCGCCGGGCGCGGCGCCGCTCGTCCACGGCGTCGAGGCTCCACCGGCGACCGGCACGCGCCACACGAGATCCCCCAGGGGGCCCGGCGCGCTGTAGAAGAGAAACGCGCCGTCGTGCGACCAGGCGGGCGTCTTCGGAGGACCGTCGGCCACCGTGACCAGGCGCACGCGCCGTCCCACGCCCTCGATCACCCAGATGGCGGAGACCCGGCCGCGATTCGAGGCGAACGCGACCGAGCGCCCGTCGGGAGACCACGACGGGTCCTCGTCGCGGGTCGCCTGGTCGACGCCCGCCAGTTCGAGGCCGGTCAAGGCGCCCAGGTTCGCGCCTGTCGGGTCGGTCAGCGCGAGCGTCGCGACACCGAGTGTCGGCGCGCGATTCACATAGACGATCTGGCCGCTGGCCTTCGAGCCGTCGGGCCTCGTGTCCTCGCCAGGGCCCTGCGTCAGCTCCTTCGCGGGGCCGCTGCGCGCCTCGCCCGCTGCGGCCATGAGCCAGATGCGCGAGCTTCCGGTGCGCGGCGCCGCGAACGCGACGCGCGTGTCGTCCTGCATGAACGAAGGCATGCGGCTGTCCCACAGCGACGAGGATAAAGTGTCAGCGTTTGCGCCCGAGGCGTCCATGGCGACGATCGACCACGGATCCTGGCGCTCGAACCACAGTGCGTGTCCCCTGGGGTCCCACGCCGGGTGGCCGAGCGGCTGGAACGTCGCGCTCGCCGGACGCCATCCGCCGAGGGTGGCCGGGCGCTTTCCGTCACCGCCCGAAAGCTTCGCGATCCACACGTTCGCGACGCCCGTCGAGTCCGAGGTGAACGCCAACCACCGGCCGTCAGGCGAGAACGCGGGAGCCTGCTCGATGGCGGCGGTGAACGTCAGGCGCTCGGGCGCGCCGCCCGCGCGGCGGATCCACCAGAGGTCGCCGTTCCACGCGTAGGCCAGGCCCACGCCCTTGCGCCCCCAGGTGGGGTGCGAGGGCGCGACGCCGGTGCCGACATCGACCAGCGGGCGGATGGTCAGGTCGGCAATGCGGGCCTCGACCAGCGCCCACGTCGAGTCGGTGCGCGCGACGCAGGCGACCGCCTCGCCGTCGGGCGAATAGACCGCGTCGCGCACGTCGCCCGCGGAGATTCCGAGCGCGCGCGGAGCCGTGCCCGGGGCTGCGCCGGCGTCGATCACCCACGCCCGCCCTGCCCCGCTCGCGGAATCGAGCCGGGTGAAGAGGAGGCTCCGCCCGTCGCGCGACCACGAAGGGCGCGAGACGTCGCCCGGTCCGGTCACGAGCGCGCGGGGCGCACCCTTGCCGTCGACCGGGCGGGTGAAGAGTCCGCGCGCGCCGCCGTCCGCACGCTCGCTCACGAACGCGACCGTCCGGCCGTCCGGCGAGATCGCCGCCTCGCCCTCGAACGCGGCGTCGAGCGAGAGCGCGCGCGTCTCAGGCAGCGTGCCGGGCGCATAGCTGCCGCAGCCGGCGAGCAGCAGGGAGACCCACGCGAGCCCCCCAAACACGACAGCCCGCTCGGTCGAGGCGGGCTGTGGCGGGATGAAAACGGGGGAGGCGAGCACGCGCCTCAGGTCTGGAACGACTTGCCGCAACCGCAGCCGCCCTTCGAGTTCGGATTGTTGATGGTGAAGCCCTCGTGGCCGATCTCTTCCTTGAAATCGATCTCGGCGCCCTCGAGGAGGGGCAGGCTGTCGCCGTCGACGATCAGCTTGACGCCGTGGGCCTCGAACACCTGGTCGCCCTCGGCCTTCTCATCGAAGATCATGTCGTAGGAGTAGCCGGAGCAGCCGCCGGGCACGACCCGGATCCTCAGGCCCTTCTCCTCCGCGTTCTCCTCGACCAGGATCGTGCGCAGCTTCTCGGCCGCCGTGTTCGAAAGTGTGAGCATGGATTGCCAACCGCCTTTCTCGCGTTTCCGTGCGCCCGTCGCGGCAGCCCCTGCCACCTCGACCGCACCACCGGACCCGGCAAGAATACCGGCCCGGCGCGGGCCCTGTCAATCCGGCCGCTCCGCGCCTAGCTTTCGTCCCGACAAAGAGTTAACGCAGGATGGAGCCGCCCCGGCTGTGCTATCCTTGTCACGCCTTACAACCACTCATGGACCTCTCCCTCGTGCTTGTGAACTATCGCCACCGGGTCGCCCTGGCGGCCTGCTTCGACTCGCTGCCGGCCGCCTGCGCGGGGCTGCAGTACGAGGTCATCGTGGTTGATAACGCGTCCGGGGACGGCCTGATCGCCGATTACGCGCTCCACCGCCCGGACGTCCGGACGATCGCCAATGCCACCAACGAGGGTTTCGCCCGGGGCGTCAACCGGGGACTCGAGATCGCACAGGGGCGCTGCGTCGCGCTGCTCAACCCGGACACGATCGCCTTCCCCGAAGCCTTCACCCGGATGGTGCGCTTCGCGGACGTGCACCCGGAAGTGGGCCTCGTCGGGCCCAAGGTCACTGACCCGGATGGCGGGATCCAATATTCCTGCCGGCGGTTCCCGACCCACTGGGCGGGCCTGTTCAACCGCTACTCGCTGCTGACCAGGCTGTTCCCGAACAACCGCTTCACCCGCTCCTACCTCATGCTCGACTTCGACCATGAGACGACGCTGGACGTCGACTGGCTGACCGGCGCCTGCCTCGTGGCGCGGCGGGATGCGGTCGATCGGGTGGGCCCGCTCGATCCCGAGTTCTTCCTCTTCAACGAGGATGTGGACTGGTCGAAGCGCATGCACACCGCGGGCTACCGGGTGGTCTACCTGCCCGAGGCGCACGTGATGCATGTCATCGGCGCCTCCAAGGGGCCGCTGCCCCTGTGGCTGATCTGGCGCCGCCACATTGGAATGATGCACTACTACCACAAGCATCATCCGGGCCCCTGGTACCGGACCAT
>JBKJOC010000372.1:0-4233 GCA_046595725.1 Candidatus Eiseniibacteriota bacterium | reverse complement strand
GTCTCGAGCATGAAGCTCGTGGGCATCGTGTGGGGAGCGTCCGACAAGTTCGCCCTGGTGGAGGATGGGCATGGACACGGCTTCGTCCTGCGCGTCGGCGACCCCGTGCTCAACGGCTACATCGCAGGCTTGACCAAGGAAGAACTGATCGTGAAGCAGTCGTCGTACGGCGACACGCAGACCGTCACGATTCAACTCCAGCGGAAGGAAGGTGCGTCCAATGCGCAATAGCGTCCTCGTCGGAACCGCGGTCGTGGCCCTCGCGGCCTTCGTGGACCCGTCGATCAAGACCGGCCTCACCCTTGTCTCCCTCGCCTCGGCTCAGACGAGGTCGGCCCAGTCGCAGATGGGCGTTTCGAGGACGGGTGGCGGTCGCATGTCGATCGACGTGCAAGGGGCGGACATCCGGACCGTGCTGCGTTCCATTGCGGAGTTCTCCGGCAAGAACATCGTCGCCGGCAAGGACGTCAAGGGGATCGTCTCGATCCAGCTGCGCGACGTGCCCTGGCGCGATGCGCTGATCGCCGTCTGCCGTACGATGGCGCTCGACTTCATCGAGGAGGGTGGCATCATCCGCGTCGACGGCGCGGACAAGCTGCAGGCCGAGACCCTCGCGCGCGAATCGAACGAAGCGCGTCGCATCGAGGTCCAGCCGCTGGTGACGCGCTCGTACAAGCTCCAGTACGCACTGGCCTCCGACATCGCGAGGGCGCTCACCAACGTCATGTCCAAGCGCGGGTCGGTCGACTTCGACACGCGCACGAACACCGTGATCCTGACCGACATCGAATCGCGGCTGAGCGATGCCGAGCTGATGGCGAAGTCGCTCGACACCCGGACGCCCCAGATCGAGATCGTCGCCAAGCTGGTCGACATCGACGTTTCGGCCCTGCGCCAGCTCGGCATTCGCTGGGGCATCAAGAACCTCGACATCGGCAGCCTGACGAACCCGTCGAAGGACGTGGACCCGACCTCGTGGTCGAGCGGCACCGAAAGCAACCAGATCGGCGTGGACGCGCCGCTGTCCGAGCGCGTCGGCACGATTGGCGGTATCCTGACGCGCCCCTGGGGCTCGGTCGAGTTCCTGCTCGAGCAGCTCGAGTCGAAGCGCCAGGCGACAATCATCTCGAATCCGCGCATCACGACGGTCGACAACCGCGAGGCCAAGATCCTCGTCGGCCAGAAGATTCCGCTCATCACGCAGGACGTGGCGGGTAACGCCGTGACGTCGCTGCAGACGATCGGCATCCTGCTGCGGGTCACGCCGCACCTGACCGACGACAAGCGGATCGTGCTCGACATGCACCCGGAGGTGTCGGATCTCTCGACCCAGTCGACGGTGCAGGGCGGTGTCATCATCAACACCTCCGAGGCCGACACGCGCGTCATGGTCGACAACGGCCAGACCGCGGTCATCGGTGGACTCATCCGCACCAACGAGGGCACGGTGGTCACCGGGATTCCGATCCTGATGAACATCCCGATCCTCGGCGGCCTGTTCCGCAACAAGTCGATCGTCAAGCAGCAGCGTGAGCTGGTGATCTTCGTCACGCCGAAGCTGGTCGAGACCTTCTCCGACGCGGAGGCACCGGGCAGCCGGTAGGAGGCCCCCGCCTCGAATCGTCAAAACGGCGCCCCGGCCTCGACGCCGGGGCGCCGTCTGTCATCGCGGCAAGGACTTGACGCCCGGGCCGCTTGACACGGTCTTTCACACGCCCCTAGGGTCAAGCAATTCACCGGACCCGCCGATCGACGGAGACCCCTATGTCCGCCTCCAGACCCCCGAGGATCCCGCACCCGGCGCTGTGCCTGGGCCTGCTGCTCGCCGCGCTTCCGGGCCTCGCCGAGGCTCGCGCTCCGCGCGGCCAGGCATTGCTCGATGCGGTCCAGAAGGCGCGGGCAACGAGGCGCTCGCAGGTCTCGACCGTCACCGCCGACGTCGTGATCGGGCTGTCGTCGAAGGCCTGGTCCGGCTCGGGCACCTGCCAGGGCCGCCTTGCCGCCCGCCGGCCGGGCTCGCTCCGCCTGCTCGGCTACGCCGCGGTGGCGACCGTGTTCGACGCCACCACCGACGGCGAGCACTTCTGGCTCTACCTCCCGATGCTCGAGCGCGTGATCACCGGCAAGGCCGAGGAGGAGTCGCTCCTGGTCGCTTTGCCGATCCTGCCCGGCGAGATCGTGAGCGCGCTGTTCGGGGAACCATACGGCGCTCCCGAGTCGGGGCTGCGCATCGTGGACATGAAGGGCACGTCGTGGGTGGCGTGGGACCTGAAGGGCGGCCACGAAGTGCGCGCGCGTTACGCGGCCGGCTCGATGCTGCTCCAGCGCGCCGAGCTGTGGAAGGGAACGGAGCGGATCGCGCGCCTCGACTACCACGACTACCGGAAGCGCAGCGGCGTGTGGTGGCCGACGCGCATCGAATTCGACTGGCCCGCCGAGCAGGGTCACCTGAGCCTCGCTTTCGACACGGTGCGCTTCGGGGCAAAGGTCGAAGACAAGGCATTCCGCTTCGAAGTCCCCGACGGAGTGCTCGTCGTGCCGGCGACCTCGGGCGACGCCTTCGGCGAGAATGTTCAATGAAGCGCCTCCTCGCTCCGCTCCTCCTGCTCCTGCTTGCCGTGTCGCCCGCCGCGGGGGCCGAGAAGGGAGGCGCGCGCGCGTTGCTCGATCGCGCGCTGCGGGGCACGCGCGATGCCACCGCAAGCTTCCGCCAGACGCGCACCGACGCGCTCGGCACCACGCTCTCGAGTGGACGGTTCGAGTACCGGAAGCCCCGCCTCCTGCGCCTGGAGTGGACCGGCGGCGTCCCTGCGACCGCGATCGTAAACGGCGATATCCTATGGTTTTATCAGCCTCGACAGAAGTCGGTTCTCAAGAGCAGCGCCGCCGCCGGCGGGGCTCCGCCGGCGCTCTTCCTGGAGGAGTCTGTGGCCGTGCTCGAAAAGGCCTATCGCCTTCGTGAAGAAGGCAGGGCGACGCTCGTCCTCGAGCCTCGCGAAGCCCGTACGCCGTGGACCCGAATGACGCTCCTGCTCGATCCCGCGACGGGCTGGCCACGCCGGCTCACGCTCGTGGCGCGCGGCGGGGACACGACGCGGCTCGACTTCGGGACCTTCCGCCTCAACCGGGGGGCCGCCGTCGCGCGCTTCGCCCCGAGCTTTCCTCCCGGGGTGACCGTGGTCGAACTGTGAACCGGATTCGCCACTTTCTGTTCGATCTCGACGACACGCTATACCCCGCATCGACCGGGCTGTTCGGCCACGTCTCGAAGCGGATCACGCGGCGCATCGCAGCGAGGTTCGACCTCCACGAGGACGAAGCGCACATCCGGCAGCGCGCGCTCTGGCGCAAGTATGGCACCTCGCTGCGCGGCTTGCAGGTGGAGCACGGGATCGACCCCGAGGAATTCCTCGCTGACGTGCACGACGTCCCGGTCGAGGAGATTCTCGCGCCCGATCCCGCGCTGCGCGCCATGCTTGCGCGCCTGCCGGGGCAGCGCCATGTGTTCACGAACGGACCCTCGGAGTTTGCGCACCGCGTGTTGCGCCAGCTCGGGGTCGACGATCAGTTCACGCGCGTCTTCGACATCCGCCACGCCGGGTTCATCCCCAAGCCCGACCCTCATCCCTATGCGCGTGCGATGGAGGTCCTGGGCGCCCCGGCGGAAACGCTGCTCCTGGTCGATGACGCGCCGCAGAACCTGGCGCAGGCGCGGGCGCTCGGCTGGTGGACGGCGTGGCTGCGCTCGCCGCAGGCGCTCGCCGGCGGCAGCGCGGGCGCTCACGTGACGATCGAACAAATCCTGGATCTCGAGTCGGGGCTCACGACCTTGTTCGAGGAACTCCGGCCGCCCGCGCGCTGAGCGCCTCTAAGGGGCGGCGCAAGCCCTGCGTGAACCACCCGGGTGTCTGCCGGCTCGTGAGCTCGAGCGCACGCGGCCGCACCATCCCCGAATCCTCCGACCGGGCCGCCACCGCAAGCTCCGGGTCGCGCCCGAGCGCGCGCAGCACAAGCTGCCCGAAGGCGTGGCGCGAAATCGGCTCCGGACTGACCGCGTGAAGGATGCGTGGGACCTCCTCGCCGCGCGCAAGCCGCCGCGCCAGCTCGAGCAGCGCATCCGCCAGGTCGTCGACCTGCGCGGGGCAGCGCATCTCGTCGATGAACAGCGGGTAGGCGGCGCGTCCCTCCAGGCCGTCGAGCCAGGTCCGAAGCGAGCGATCCAGCGGCTCCAGT
>JBKJOC010000361.1:0-2632 GCA_046595725.1 Candidatus Eiseniibacteriota bacterium | reverse complement strand
GCTCCCATGCTGGGTGGGTCATGAACTTCGTCCTTCGCCACCATCACGCGCATCACGTCCACGGCCCGACGGGTCGGGGCACATGCGCTTGGGCGGAGACGAGTCTCGTGTAGCTCCGAAACCATACGCTGTCCCGACGGCCCGTTCGCTCCACGAACGGGCCGTTTTCTTTTTTCCCCAGGAGTCAAGCCATGCTGCGCATTGCGCTTCCCAACAAGGGCCGCCTCTCCGAGGACACCCGCGAACTGTTCAATGATGCCGGGCTCGAGGTGCGCACATCCGGCGAGCGTGCGCTCACCGCCTCGCTCGGAGACGAGTTCCAGGCACTGTTCGTGCGCGCGCGCGACATCCCGGAGTTCGTGGCCGACGGTGTCGCCGATGTCGGAGTCACGGGCTGGGATCTCGTCCTCGAATCGGGCCGCGAACTCGAGACCGTGCTCGACCTCGGATTTGGCGCGTGCCGACTCGTCGTGGCGGTGGTCGAAGACCGCGCGCTCGCCGCGCTCGAGGCGCTGACGCCGGGGGAACGGGTCGCGACGCCGTTTCCTTGCATTGCGCGCAATTTCTTCGCGGCGCGCGGCGTGGCTGTCGAGATCGTCCCGGTCTCCGGCGCCGCCGAGGTCGCGCCCCACCTCGGCACGGCGCAGATCGTCATGGACCTGGTCTCGACCGGCTCGACCCTGCGCGTCAACGGCCTGCGCGAGCTGTGCACTGTGATGGACTCGAGTGCGCGCTTGATCGCTCGCGCCGACGCTGCACGCGCCGCCGAGGAGGGTCGTTGCCGCCCGCTGGCGGATTTGGCCTCGGCGCTCGGATCGGTGTTGCGCGCGCGCGGCCGCCGTTACGTCATGGCCAACGTGCCGCGCGCCGCGCTTGCGGGCGTCAAGGGCGTGCTGCCTGGTCTGAATGGCCCCACCGTGGTCGAGATTCTGAACGGGGGCGCCATGGTGGCCGTGCACGCGGTGGTGGACGCCGCGGCGATCTATCGCACCACGGCCGAACTCAAGGCGTTGGGCGCCGAGGGGATCCTGGTCACCCGGATCGAAAGGATCATGCCGTGAGCGGCTCGCCTTTGGCTCGTGACCAGGTTGCGCTCGCGCTGCGCTACCGCGGCGCCCTGGCGGCGCTCCCGCCCGCCGACCTGCGGGCGTTGATCGAGCGTGCGGACGCCGGGGACGCGCGGGTGCGCGAGCGCGCGGCGGCGATCGTCACGCGTGTGCGCGGAGAGGGCGATGCCGCCCTGCGCGCGCTGGCCCGCGAGTTCGACGGCGTCTCGCTGGGCGCGCTCGAGGTCCCGGGCGAGCGCGTGCGCGCCGCGCTGGAGCGCCTCGATCCGGCACTTCGCGTCGTGTTCGAGCGTGCCGCGCGCAATCTTAAGGCCGCTCACCGCGCCTCCGCGCCGACCGCGAGCGAGGTCGAGACTGAGCCCGGCGTCGTCGTTGGCCGCCGTCCCGATCCGTTCGACCGCGTCGGCGTGTACGCGCCCGGAGGACGGGCGCTCTACCCGAGCAGCGTGCTGATGGGTGCGGTGCCCGCGCGCGTCGCGGGGGTGCGCGAGATCGTGCTGTGCTCGCCTCCGGGCCCCAACGGCGCGCCCGATGACCTGGTGCTCGCGGCGGCGGCGATCGCGGGCGTGGACCGCGTGTTTGCGCTTGGCGGCGCGGGCGCGATAGCCGCGCTTGCGTACGGCACCGAGAGCGTGCCGCGAGTGGCCAAGATCGTGGGACCGGGGAACGCGTACGTCGCGGCAGCCAAGCGGCTGGTCGCGGCTGAAGGGGCCGCCGCGATCGACGCCCCGGCGGGGCCGAGCGAACTGCTGGTGATCGCCGATGAGACGGCCGATGCCGCGCGGGTCGCGCTCGAGATGATCGCGCAGGCGGAGCACGACCCCGACGCCGTGTCGATCGCAGTCGTGGTGGGGGCCCACATGGCCGGGCGCATCACCGCCGCGCTGGAGCGCCTCGCGCCCGCCGCGGGGCGGGCTTCGGTCGTGCTGGCATCGCTCGAGGTCGCCGGCGGCGTCCTCGAGGTGGCCTCGCTCGACGAGGCGCTCGACTTTGCCGCGCGCTTCGCCCCGGAGCACCTTCAGCTTGCGGTCCGCGAGCCCGCGCCCGCGTTCAAGCGCGTTCGCAATGCCGGAACCGTCTGCCTGGGTGCCGAGACCTCGGTGGCTTTCGGGGATTACCTCACGGGCTCCAATCACGTGCTGCCGACCGCGGGGTTCGCGCGGCTCTCCTCAGGACTTTCGACTCAGGACTTCGTGCGCTGGACGACGTGGCAGCGCGTGACGCCCGAAGCGGCCGCGGCGCTGGCCGGCGATGTCGGGGCCTTCGCCCGGCTCGAAGGATTGCCCGGGCACGCCGAAGCGGCGGCGGCGGGCGGCGTGTCGCGGGGAACGACCAGCGCGGCGATGGTCGCGCTGGACGACAACACGAACCTGTTCGGGATTCCGCCCGCAGCGGCGGCCGCGCTCGTGGGGGCGGCACGCAGCGTGCCGCGGTACCCCAGCGCGCAGTCCGACGCGTTGCGCGCCGCGCTGGCGGATTACTCGGGCGCGCAACCGGACGAGGTGGTCACCGGCTGCGGGTCGGACGACGTGCTCGAGATCGCGTTCCGCGCGCTGGCTGTGCCC
>JBKJOC010000193.1:0-3065 GCA_046595725.1 Candidatus Eiseniibacteriota bacterium | reverse complement strand
GGCTTCGGGGCAGATCGATGGCTTCGGGACGACCCACGCGAGGGTGCCTGCGGAGGGCGGGCCGGACTTGCTCATTCTATAGGCCCGGGGCGGGCCGCTCAAGCCCGGGCGTTCGGGTCCGGAAAGCCCCGGCCACGCCGTCCGGCGGGACGCTAGGGGGTCTTGGGAATGGCGGGCGGAGGGGGCGACATCGGGTTCGTGACGTCGAGTGCGAGCTTCCAGCCGCCGTCGGGCGCGGCGCGCCAGACGCGAAACACCTTGCGGCCGGGGCCAGGAGCCTTGCCCTTTTTGGGCAGGCTGACCGTCCCGTAGGTGAACGCCAGGTCGACGCCCTTGGAGATCGCGCCGGCCTTCATGTCCCAGGCTTCGGCGCCGCCGTCCCACTCGTGCGAGAATTCCTTGCCCGCCGCCTTCGCGCCGGTGACCGCGGGATGGTCCTCGCGCAGCAGGCGCACGGCGTCGTCGGCGTACTTCTCGAGCGCCCCGCCCAGGCCGTGCGCCAAAAGCGCCTCGGAATATGCGCGGTCGGTCGCGAGCAGGTTCGAGTGCGCGCCGGTGAACTGGGCGAGGTGGGGGACGTCGCCGTCCTTGGTCCGCGCGGTGAGCCGCGCCCACGCCAGCGACTCCTGCGGCGGCCTGGCACACGAGTGCCCCTCGTCGAACAGGACCTTCCATTTGCCGTCAGTCTGTCGTTGCCAGATGGTCGCGAAGTGGCCCCACGCCTCCGCGGGCTTGTCCTTCGCCGACCGGTACTCCCACGGTCCCAGGGTCCACCCAAGGTCGCCCGTGCCCGACAGCTCGGCGTAGCTCGGGTACCAGCTCAGCACCGGCCCCGCATTCGACGGGCGCGTGCGGAAGAACTCCTTGCCGTTGACCGGACCCGGCCGGAACAGGATCGCCTGGTCCGCCATGTTCTCGAAGAAGGCGTCGCGGATGGTGGTCTTCGCGGCCAGGGCGTTGAACGCGCGCTCGGCGGCAACCATCCTCGCGACGCCCTCGTCGGGCGGGCCCGTCTGCGGGGTCACGAGGGATTCCGCGCGGGCCGCAGTCGCGGCGGAGACGAGGATGGCGAAGGCGAGCATCGGGACAAGGCGCATGGATTCTCCGTCAAGGGGTCGCGCATCAGTGTCCATCAGCCGGCATCCCCGCGCACGTCAACTTCGCATCAAGAGTGCGTCGGCTCGAGGCGCGCGATTCGCCCTAACCCGTTGCCTCGCAATGGTCAAGTGCGATTCAAGGCCCGGTCCACGGCACCGGGACCCTTCTCCGCTCTGGCGGCCCGTACCGCACCTGCGCGGCCAGGCCCGCAAAGGCGCCCAGCGCCTCCGCCTCGGCCGCCACCGCGGTGCGCGCGGCGCGATCGAGCGGCGCGAACGCGGCGACCCGCGCGACCAGCCCCGCGCCCTTGCGCTCGAGCGACCACGTCCCGGCCACGCGCCCATCGAGCAGCACCACCGGGGAGATCCACCCGGCGTTCTTGAACACCTTCTTGTAGCGAAGGGGCTCGAGGCACGCGTTCTTGTCGCGATGGCCGAGCAGGAAGGCATCGAAGTTCGGCAGGAGCCGCGCGTGCGGCACGCCTGCGCGCGGAGCGCGCGAGGCCGCAGGAGCCTTGGCCCTGGAATGAATGAACGCGGGCCTCCCGGCGACCGTCACGGGCACGAGTTCGCGCTCGATCCGATCCCACATGCGACGCGCATCGGGCGCATAGAGCCCCGCCCAGTAGGTGAAGTCCGCCATCGTCGCGGGCCCGAAGGCACGGACGAATCGGCGCGCGAGTTCGGCCTCGGACGCCGCCGGGTCGGCCGCGGCGAGCGGCGCACCGAGCCACTGGTCGATGCGCACGAACGTGGTCTGGCCAGAGACCGACGGCCCGAAACACACGAGCCCGAGGTTGGTGACGCAGTGGAACACGCCGCCCCAGGAATTCTCGAGGAGCTTCCGGGCCTGCGCGCCGTGCGCATCGCCGACCCGCCCGGCGATCTGCCGGCGATTGAGCGGCCCGTCCGCGAGCGCCTCGACGATGTCGACGGTCAGCGCATCGAGCGTGCGGGCGCTCATGCCGCAGCGCTCGAGCCAGCTTCCCGCGCGCTTGCGGCGCGTCGGGCCGAGCGCGGCGACGAACAGCGCCAGGTCGCGCGCCGGGACCAGGTGCAGCGTGCCGCGCACGGTCCAGGTCTTGACCAGGGTCCGGTCGCGATCGACCGCGGCCCGCACGCGCGCATCGGTCAGCCCGGCGACGCGCGCGGAGAGCGAGATTCGCGCCGCCGATCCCACCTGCGCCTGGGCGCCGCCGATCGCGCCGCAGACGTCGATCAGGCGGCGCGCGGGCGCCCGCACGTCGAGCCCCTGTCCCCGAAGCCTCAAGGCCAGCGCATCGTCCGCGCTGAGCGCGCGGACGGCGCTCACCAGGTGTCGCCTCCGGTGGGCGGCGGCCACGATCCCAGCATGCGCCGCAGGAGCGCGATCTGGCCGACGTGATAGCTGATGTGCTGGGTCATCGCACGAATCGAGTCGAGGCGGTTGCGGGTGACGATCAGTTCGGTAAATCGGCCCTGCTGCGCGGTCTCGACCAGCGCCGCCAGGCTCGCCTTGTAGGCACGCACGAAGCCCGTCCACTCCTCCTCGGACGAGGCGGCTGCCGGTCCCGGCCAGCCGTCAACGGCGTGCTCGGGAGGAGTGGGGTTCTGACCGATCATCGCCGCGATGGCGTAGCCGTTCCAGTAGATGACGTGGTTCGCGCACTGGAGGATCGTGTAGGGCGAGTGCTCGATGGCTCGGCCGGCGAGCTTCCAGTCGAGGCCGTCGAGCACGGTCGAGCTGTCAAGATGCGCCCCGCCGCCCGCCACGCCTGAGACCAGCGTCGCGAGCACGGCGGCTTCGAGATCGGTTGCTGAGGGCATGCCTGCCTCCACGTCGAGGGGTAGGCCGGCATGATGCGCGCGGAGTGGGACGCTCGACAAGCCTAGGACGTGCCGCGGGCCGCCTGGATCAGCGCTTCCATGTGCGCCAGGTAGCGCTCGAGCGCCTGCCGCCCGGCGGGAGTCAGGCGGTAGGTGGTGCGC
>JBKJOC010000256.1:0-3718 GCA_046595725.1 Candidatus Eiseniibacteriota bacterium | reverse complement strand
CGGGGCAGATTCGTCATCATCCGCTGAGGCGGAAGTCGGCGGAGCCCTGGGAGCGCCGCCACACAGAGGAGGAACCAGCGTGAAGCATCTGTGGATCGCAGTGGCAGTCCTGGGAATCACGACCGCAGCCCTGTTCCAGCCGGCGCAGGCAGCCGAGATCTTCGAGAAGGTCGGGACCTTCGACGGCCAGTTCCTGAAGATCGGCATCGGCGCACGTGCGGCCGGCATGGGCGGCGCATTCGTCGCCGTCGCCGACGATCCGAGCGCCGTGTTCTGGAATCCCGCCGGGCTCGCCCGCCTGGACGAGGACAAGACCTCGGTCATGGTCAATCACATCGAGTGGCCCGCTGCGGTCAACATCGACCAGGCGACGGTGGTGTTCCACCTCAAGGCCCTGCCGGGCGCGATCGCGGTCAACGCGCGCTCGCTCTCGGTGGCCGACGAGCCGGTACGCGACTCGTTCCGCCCCAACGGAACCGGCGAATTCTTCGACGCCGGCTACACCTCGTTCGGCCTCACCTACGCGCGCTCGTTCACGGACAAGTTCTCCGCCGGCGCGAGCCTCAACCTGGTGCGCCTCGGACTTGCCGAGTTCAAGCAGCAGACGATCACCTTCGACCTCGGCACGCTTTACGACGTGGGCATCGCAGGCATGAAGATCGGCTTCGCGATCCAGAACATCGGCGGCCAGGTGCAGTTCATCGACCGCCAGGCGCGGGTGCCGACCGTGTTCCGCGTCGGGACGTCGGCCGAGCTCATCAAGTCGAACTCCAACAAGCTGATCGCGTCGTTCGAGTTTTCGCACCCGCCCGACAATGCCGAGCGGCTCAACGGCGGGATGGAGTACGGCTTCAAGGACTTCCTGTTCCTGCGCGGCGGCTACAACTTCAAATACGACTCCGAGGGTATCGCCGGCGGTGCGGGCGTGAAGTTCCCGGTTGCGCCGCTGAAGACCGACGCCACGTTCGACTATGCATACACGGACATGAAGACGCTGGGCGCGGGACACCGCATTTCGCTCAACATCCGCTTCTAGGGGAGCGCCCAACGCACTTCAGACCTCTGGTCCTCGGCCTCCTGTTCGTCGCGGCGCTCCCTGCGTCCGCCGCGGCGGGAGTGGATCCCGACCGGGACCGCCCGTTGCCCTGGCGCAGCGAAGGCAAGCTGTTGTTCACGGTCGATGTCGCTCCCGGCCCGGGGGCGGACGCGCGCACGCGCGCCGATGTCGCGCTCAGGATTCCCGGCGACCAGTTGCGCTACCTCGATCGCGGCGACTCGCTGATCGCCCAGGTGCGACTGATCGTCGAGTTCAAGACCCGCTTCGGCAAGTCCGAGCATACCGACACCCGCACGCTCACGCTGACCTCCCCGCCGCGCACGGCGAGCGGCTACAGCCCGGGCCACCTGCTGCTCGAGAGCTATCACGTGCCGCCCGGACCGCACCAGCTCAGGGTGCGCGTCGAGGATCTCCAGAAATCCAAGCGCGGCCTGGCGTTCATCGGGCGCAGCGTCCCCGAGAAGGGCGTTGCCGAGGGCCTGACGACGATTCCCGCCTACCCGGCGGACGCGCTCGTGGTCAGCCGGCCGATGCTGGCCTGGCCCAGCAGTGTGCTCGACCCGGCGGACTCGGCGCGCGCAGCCCAGGGGGCGTTCAGCCGCGTTCCCGGTGGGTCGCCGGTGCTGCCAAATCCGGATCGCACCTACGGACTCTATGCGCCGATGGCCCGCGGTTACTTCGAAGTGCGCCCCGCGGCGGGCAGGGCGGGTGGCCCGGACACCGTTCTCGCGCGCATTCGTACTCCCGAACAGGTCCTGGTCGCCATGCTCGACTCCACGGTGGTGACCGAGGACGGGCCGTGGGCGGGCCGGCTCGGCTTTGACGTTTCAACGCTGCCCGCGGGCGCCTACGACCTCGAGGTCGAGGTGCGCGGCCCGACCGGGCGCACCACGGCCACGAACCGCTTCAACGTCGCGTGGCGGCGGGAATCCTGGGAGCGGGACCCGCGCGAGTTTCTCGAGGAGGCACACTTCCTGATCGACGATCCGGACCAGGAGATGCGCTACGCCGAGTCCACCGCAGGCGAGCAGGAAGCGTGGCTCGACCGCTTCTGGAAGGACAAGGATCCGACGCCGCTGACCGCGCAGAACGAGGCCCGAGACCGCTTCCGCGCGCGGGTCGAGTACGCCAACGAACATTACTCGATCGCAGGCGTGGTCAAGGGGATGCTTTCCGATCGCGGACGCGTCTACCTCCGGTTCGGCGAGCCCGACGACCTGCGCCAGCAGGTCATCCCGACCGGCGACCGCTCGCTGCAGTCGGTCGCGACCGAGATCGCGAACGATGATGACCCCGCGTACATCCAGCTCCGAAAGCCGGGCGGCATCGGCGCCGACTCGCGTCCGTTCGAGATCTGGACCTACAACCGGCTGACCGAGTCCCAGTCCGAGCGCGCCCGCCACGGCTCGCAGGGCCGCATGCAGCGCAAGTTCGTGTTCGTCGACGAGCACGGCTACGGGGACTACACGCTCAAGTATTCCAGCGAGTAGCCGATGGCGGCGGTCGCAGGCGCCTGACGCCCCGGACCCTTGACCGGGCGCGGGGGGCCCGATAGAGTCCGGTGCGCACTCCCCGATTCCCACCTGGCGCCCCGAGGATCCCATCATGCGTGTCGGTCTCCTGACCGGAGGCGGCGATTGCCCCGGCCTCAACGGCGTGTTGCGCGGGTTCGTGCTGCGCCACGTGCGGCAGCACGGGCACGAGGCCCTGGGTTTCGAGGACGGCTGGAAAGGGTTGGTCGAGAACCGGGCCCGGCCGCTCCTGCCCGCCGACGTGATCGACCTGTGGAACGTCGGTGGCACGGTGCTCCGGACCTCGCGCACGAATCCCTACAAGGTCGACGGTGGCGTCGCGAAGATGCGGGAGACCTGGAGGGCCCGCGGCCTCGACGCGCTGGTCGCAATCGGGGGCGAGGACACGCTCGGCGTCGCCACCCGGCTCGCCGCCGAGGGGTTCTCCCTGGTGGGCGTCCCCAAGACGATCGACAACGACCTCTCGGGCACCGATGTCACCTTCGGCTTCGACACCGCGGTCAACATCGCCGCCGAGGCGATCGATCGCCTGCATACCACCGCGCGTTCGCACGGACGCGCGCTGGTGTGCGAGGTCATGGGCCGCCACGCCGGCTGGATCGGCGCGGCCGCCGGGATCGCGGGCGGGGCGCATGTCACGCTCCTGCCCGAGTTCCCGATCGACGTCGATGCCGTGTGCAAGGTGGTCAGGGAGCGCCGGCACGCCGGCGGCCCCGGCTACACGATCGTGGTCGTGTCCGAGGGCGCGCTGCTCGAGGACCAGGCCGCCTCGACCATCGCGCAGGAGATCGATGCCTTCGGGCACGTCCGCCTCGGGGGCGTGGGCCAGCGCCTGGCGGAGCGGATCGAGCACGCCACCGGCGCGGAGACGCGCGCGGTCGTACTCGGGCACATCCAGCGGGGGGGCGCGCCATCAGCCTATGATCGCGTCCTCGCGACCCGCTTCGGCATCCACGCCGCCGACCTCGTGCGCGCGCAGAGCTTCGGCGTCATGGTGTCGCTCAAGGGAGCCGAGATCACGCAGGTGCCGCTGGCCGAGGCCACGGGGACGCTCAAGACGGTCCCCGCCTCGTTCTACGAGATGATGGGCGGGATCGCGGGCTGATTCCAACAGCAGGGGCGCGTCGCG
>JBKJOC010000206.1:0-3559 GCA_046595725.1 Candidatus Eiseniibacteriota bacterium | reverse complement strand
CCGCCGTGTATATTCCGTCCATGAGCACGTCGCCGCCCCCCGGAATCAGCCCTGGTCCCTGGCCGCACCGAGTCCGCCTGGTCGAGGTGGGCCCGCGGGACGGGCTCCAGAACGAGTCCACCCCGATCTCCCCGGCCGCGCGGGTGCGTTTCGTCCTGGCGCTGGCGGCGGCGGGCCTGACCGACATCGAGGTCGGGTCCTTCGTCCGCCCCGACCGGGTTCCCCAGATGGCCGGCACCGAGGAGGTGCTCGAGCTGCTCGCGCAGGCCGTCGAGGCGCGCGCCCCCGGGACGCGCGAGGCGCGCTTCATCGTGCTCATCCCCAACGCCAGGGGGCTTGAGCGCGCGCTGGCGGCAAAGGCCCGGCACGTCGCGGTGTTCACCGCGGTGTCGGAATCGTTCAACCAGAAGAACATCGGCATGGGTGTCGACGAGTCGTTCGCGGCAATCGAGCCGATGGTCCGGGAGGCGCGGGCACAGGGGCTGTGGGTGCGCGGCTACCTGTCGACCCTCTGCGGGTGCCCGTACGAGGGCCCGATCGACGCGGTGCGCGCCGCCGACGTGGCGACCCGGCTCTGGTCACTCGGCATCGACGAGATCTCCCTGGGCGACACCATCGGCGTCGCGACGCCGGCGGGTGTCGGGGACGTGCTCGGCCAGGTCGGCGCGCGCATCCCGCGCGAGAAGATCGCGCTCCACATGCACGACACACGCGGCACCGCGCTGGTCAACGTGATGGCCGGGCTGCTCTTGGGCGTGCGCTCGTTCGACGCCTCGGCCGCGGGGCTCGGCGGCTGCCCGTTCGCCCCGGGCGCGACGGGCAACGCGGCGACCGAGGACCTCGTCTACTTCCTGCACGGACTCGGCATCCAGACCGGCGTCGACTTGGGGAAGCTGGTCCTAGCCGGGTCCGCCATCGAGGACCTGCTCGGCCGCCCGTTGCCGGGACATGTCTACCAGGCGTGGCGGCGCAGCCCCGCGATCTCGGAGATGTTCCGGCGCTAACGCGTGACGATCACCGCCCGCTGCCGCGTGCGCAACCCCTGCCCCAGGCTGAGCCCGATCCCGAGCAGGACCAGCAGCCCGGCAAGCGACACCAGGATGCTCGGCGCCGCGGGCAGGTCGAACTCGATCGAGCCGATCAGTCCCACGAAGCTCCCGATGAGTCCGAAGATCCAGCCCACCGCGAGCGCCGCGCTCGTGCGCTGGGTCGCCATCAACCCGGCAACGGCGGGAATCACGAGGAAGCCGAACACCAGCAGGACCCCCGCGATCTGGACGCTTGAGGTGACGACGAAGCCGAACATGGCGTAGAACGCCAGGTCCCACCAAAACAGCCGGCGGCCCCGTTCCTCCGCGCCCTTGGGGTCGTTCGTGATCTCGAAGAACGGCTTGCGCAACAGGAAATGCGCGATCCCGATCACGACGTAGAGGATCGCCGTGCGGAGCACGTGCCTGGGGTCGACCGTGAACAGGCTGCCGACCAGCGCCTCCTTCAAGTGCTCGGGCCCGGAAGGGGACTTCTCGAGCACGAGGAAGACCGCGGCCTGCGCGGTGGCGAACACGATGCCGATGAACGCCTCGAGCGGCACATGACGACGCTCCTGGCCGCGCAGCCAGGCGAACACCGCCGCGCCGATGAACGTCATGCCGAGCGCGAGCAGGTAGGTCAGGAGCTCGTCGTGGACATTGAGCACGAGCGCCAGCGCCACCCCGAGGGAGGCCATCTGCGCCAGGGCGAGATCGACGAAGATCACTCCCCGGCGCACGATGTGGAATCCCAGGTAGGCGTGAATGCCCGCCAGGACCAGGCTCGCGATCAGCGCGGTCCGGAAGAAGGGCAGGGCCAGGGCTTCGGTCACGATCCCCCCGGGCGCGCGCCCGCGGGAGCGCCCGCGATCATGCCGAGCACGGAGTCGAAGTGCGCAAGATAGCTGCCCGCGCGCGCGCTGTCGCACGAGGGCGAGGCCTTGACCACGCGCACCCCCGCCTGGCGCACAAGGAACTTGCCGGCCTCCTCGGAGAAGTACGGCTCCTGCAGGAACACCTGGAGGCGCTTCGCCTTTGCGATCTGGATCAGCTCCTGCAGGTGCTTGCCGGTCGGGGGAATTCCCGGAACCGGCTCGGCCGTCCCCGCGACCGTCAAGCCGAACGCATGCGCGAGGTACACCCACGACGCGTGGTAGGTGAGGATCGTCTTGTTCGGCAGTGCGTCGGCCACCTGCTTCTGCCGCGCGTACGCGGCGGCGACCTCCTTCTCGAACGCCCCGGCGCGCGCCTTGTAGTCGGCCGCGTGCGCGGGATCCATCTTCCCGAACTGCTCCGCGATGTTGCCCGCGACGATGGCGCCGTTGCGCGGGTCGAGCCAGTAGTGCGGGTTGCCGAACGGGTGGACGTCGCCCATCGAGGCGTTGACCGAGGCGGGCTTCTCGAGGACGTTGACGTCCTTGCTGCAGTCGAGCACCTGGAGCCTGGCGTTGCGCGAGCCGTCGATGATGCCGTCGGCCCACTGATCGAGACCGAGCCCGACCTTGAGGTAGAGGTTCGCGCGCGAGACCTTGACCATGTACGAGGGCAGGATTTCGACGCGGTGCACGTCGTTGGTGGCGCGCGCGATGGTGAAGACTTCGACCTGGTCGCCGCCGACCGTGCTGGCGATCGACGCGAGGTCGGGAATCGAGGCGCCGACCTTGAGCTTCGCATCGGCGGCGCCCGCCCCCGCGAGCAGCGTTGCAGAGGCGGCAAGGGCGGTCAGGATCATTCGCTGAATTCGCATCGTGGTCTCCCTAGAACTGGTGAGCCTTGTGGGGCCCCATCGAGAAGATGGCGCGCAGCGTGAGCGTGTTCACGGCGGGCGCAGCGGATGGACCGCCGGACGGTATGCCCGGCATGAAACGGTTCCAGTCGAGGCGGAAGGCGGTCGTCTCCTCCATCAGCGAGTAGCCGACGAACGCTCCGACGGACTGGTCGTGGCTCGAAAGGTCCGCGGGCTGCTGGAAACGCTCGTAGAGAACTCCCGCGTCGAAGCGCGGGCTGAAGTTGTAGTCGGCGTAGGCGTAGCCGCCCATCGGCCGGACCCGCGTGGTCGTGTACGCGGTCGCAGTCGAGTCCAATTCCGCGTTCTCGCGGTCGAGTTTGAGCAGCTCTCCCTGCACCAGCAGATACGAACTCGCCCCCGTCCAGAGTTTGAGCTTGCCGGCCGCGTCATAGATCCTGGTGCGCGTGTCGGCGGCCACGTTGTTGGTCCCGCCCGCGGCCGAAAGCGAGAGTTCGTAACCGGAGCGCTCGCCGACCATCCCGAATCCGCTCAGGTTTCCGACGAACGCGGGCCTTGCCTCCGCGGTGTCGTGAAACGTGTCGCCCTGGAGCCAGTCGGCGGCGGCCGTGAGCGAGAACGTGCCCGGCGTCGGGATCCGGCCCGACAGGGAGAGCCCCACCTCGTCGAGCGATTCGTCGCCCGGGAGGTAGGTTGCGAGCACGCGCGGACGCTCGGCGAACGGCAGGGCGTGGGGATGCACCTGGTTCATCTTGCCGAACCCGACGCGATACTTGCCGCCCTT